>JARRNI010000164.1:0-8205 GCA_037385125.1 Pseudolabrys sp. | reverse complement strand
CCGGTCGGTAAGGGGGAACTGCAACGTCCGTGTTTGCATCGCCCCCTCCCCGACCCTCCCCCTGCAAGCGGGGGAGGTGAAGAAAAGTGATGTTCTAGTATTCATCTCCCTATCTCTTACCTTCCCCGCCATGCACGGCGGCCACCATCACCACGGCCACAGCGACCACGGCCATTCGCACGCGCCGGAGAGTTTCGGCCGCGCATTCGCCATCGCCACCGGGCTCAACGTCGCCCTGGTGGTTGCGCAGGTGTTCTACGGCCTCGCCACCAACTCGCTCGCGTTGCTGGCCGACGCCGGCCACAATGCGGGCGACGTGATGGGCCTGGTGCTGGCCTGGGGCGCCTACGCGGTGGCCGACTGGCGGCCGAGCGCGCGCTTCACCTACCGGCTGCGCGGCGCCTCCATCTTGTCCGCCTTCGCCAACGGCCTGATCCTCTTGGTCGCGATCGGCGCCATAGGGTGGGAGGCGATCCGCCGCCTCATGCAGCCGGAACCTGTGGCTGCTGTCGATGTGATGATCGTTGCCGGGATCGCGGTGGTGGTGAACGGCGTCTCCGCCTGGCTCTTGTCGCGCGGCAGCCAGTCCGATCTCAACGTGCGCGGCGCCTTCCTGCACATGCTGGCCGACGCCGGCGTCTCGGTCGGCGTGATCGCCGCCGCCGGCGGCATCATGCTCACCGGCTGGGAGTGGCTCGACCCGGCTGCCAGCCTGTTGATCTCGGCGGTCATCCTGGTCGGCACCTGGCGTCTCTTGCGCGAGGCGCTGCGCCTGTCGCTCGGCGCGGCCCCGGAGAAGATCGACCTCGCCGGCGTGCGCCGCTACCTGAAAGGCCTGCCGGAAGTGTCGGAAGTGCACGACTTGCACGTTTGGGCCATGAGCACCACCGAGACCGCGCTCACCTGCCATCTGGTCACGCCCGCAGGGCATCCCGGCGACGATTTCCTGCACCGCGTCGCGCAGGAATTGCAGCACAAGTTCGAGATCGGCCACGCCACCATGCAGATCGAATTGAGCGACGGCGGTGCCTGCGCGCTCAAGAGCGAGAGCGCCGTGTGAGGCGTGAGTCAGGAAAAATCATCTTCCCTTAACTCGATCGGCTGCCCGTGCGGCGTGCGCTCGCAGGCGTGTTCCCAGGCATGCTTGGCGCGATCGAGCGTCTCGGCCGGCGCCACGCCCTTCTCCGCCACCAGCCGCTCCAGCGCGGCGAGCCAATGCAGATAATAGGTCTCGCCGGCGTCGGGATCGCGGGCGGCCTGCGCGCGCTTGATCTCGGCGCCGAGGGTTTCCGCCCATTCCTTCCACGAGAACAGCCCGCGCTCGTGCAGTGCCAGCGTCATGGCGAAGGCCTGTGCCTCCCACGGCTCGCGGAACGCCGGCCCGTCGGCGTCGTGCGGGATGCTCGGCACTTCTTGTGTCGCGCGGGCTGCTGCGGCGCGGTCGATCATTGTCATGTGCTCACGGACCTATCCGTTCGTCCCCGCGAAAGCGGGGACCCAGGGCGACAAAACAAAGGCCGTGGTGATGGTCCTGGATTCCCGCTTGCGCGGGAATGAACGGAGATCGTGGCCGCCTTTACGCGTCACGCCGGCTCCAAATACGGCTCCCAGGCATCCACCGAAACGCTGCTCGCCGGGTCGCCGTCCGGCCCCCACAATTCGCTTCCCTCGAACACCACCGTATAGAGCCATCGCGGATTTTCGCCCTGGAAATGCGCGTTGCTGTCGGGAAACACGTGGAAGCCGATCACCCGTTCCACGGTGCCGACATGGCCGCGCACATAGCGCGGCAGCCGCGTGTGGGTGAGCGGATTGATGTTCTTCGCGCGCACCTGGTCGCCGGGCTTGAACGCCGCTTGCGTATTGGTCTTGCGCTCGGTCGGCCCGCCGCGATGCAGAACTTTCAGCACTTCGCCGGGCGAGAGCACGCGCGGCACCGGCTTGGGCCCGTGCAGGGAGTGCCCGGCCGCGATCTCGTCCTCGGCCACCAGATCGCGCTCCTTCAGCATGGTCTCCAGCGCCGCGAACCAGATCTGATAATAGCTCATCGAAAGATATTCGGCCGGGTCGCGATTCTCGCGCGCGAAGCGCGAGGCGTCGATGTTCCACTGCCCGGGCATTGCCATGGCGAGCGTGAGTGCGAAGGCGCGCTTTTCCCATTCGGTATGGAACACCGGCTCGTTCGGCTCCGGCTCGACCGAGCCGAAGCCGTGCATGCCGCCCATGTCCTGCGCGCCGTTCATTTGCCTCGCCTTGTCATTCCGGGCCGCGCACGAAGTGCGCGAGCCCGGAATCCATAACCCCTGTGTCTCCGCTAATTGAAACACCGGGGTTATGGATTCCGGATCGCCTCGCTTCGCTCGGCGTCCGGAATGACAGCAACAAGATCATTTGCCGACATCCTTCGGCCGCTTCGGCAATCCCGTCCCGATCATCGAATCGCGCGTGACCAGCTCGGCCAGCCGCTCCTCGCTCCAGCCTTCGGTACCCGCGGGGCGTATCGGGATCACCAGATAGCGAATCTCCGAGGTCGAATCCCAAACGCGCACTTCGGTGTCGGCCGGCAGCGTCACGCCGAAGTCGGCCAGCACGCCGCGCGGGTCGTTCACCGCGCGCGAGCGATAGGGCGCCGATTTGTACCAGACCGGCGGCAGCCCGAGCACCGGCCAGGGGTAACAGGAGCATAAAGTGCACACGACCATGTTGTGCCGTTTCGTTGTGTTCTCCAGCGCCACGATGTGCTCGCCCTGGCGCCCGGCATAGCCGAGCTCGGCGATTGCCGAGGTGGCGTCCTTGAACAGGCGCGCGCGGTAGGCCGGGTCGCTCCAGGCGCGCGCCACCACGCGGGCGCCGTTGCGCGGGCCTATCCTTTTTTCATAGGTCTCGATCAACAGGTCGAGCGCCGCCGGGTCGACATAGCCCTTTTCGGTCAGCACCGTCTCCAGCGCGCGCACGCGCAGCTGGGTGTCGGACAGCTCGGAGTGGTCGTGGTCATGATGGCGGTCGTGGGTCATGGGGGCAATTTAGCTGATGCACCCTCGGCGTGTCATCATCCGTACTCGGGTCCGACCTTCGGTCGGCCCGAGCACAGGCTCCAGCGGATGATCCAGTAACCCCTGTCTTGCAATTGAACGAAAGACCGGGGTTACTGGATGCCCCGCATGCGCGGGGCATGACAGCGCAGGAGTTGTGGCCATTCTGACGATACTCACCAACCTCGCCGACGGCATCGACCACCTCACCACCGCGATCGGCCGCACTGCGGCCTGGCTGGCGCTGGTGATCGTGCTGTTGCAGTTCGCGCTGGTGGTGGCGCGCTACGTGTTCGGCTTTGGCTCGATCTGGCTCACCGAGACAGTGATGTACGCCAATGCCGCGCTGTTCCTGCTGGCCTCGGCCTGGACGCTGCGCGTCGGCGGCCATGTGCGGGTCGACGTGTTCTACGCCCACGCCTCGCCGCGCACCCGGGCGGTGATCGACCTTATCGGCGCGCTCTTGCTGCTGCTGCCGTTCGCCGCCGTGCTCATCTGGCTGTCGGTGCCTTACGCCGCGCGCTCCTGGGCCATTCTCGAGCGCTCGCAGGAGGCGAGCGGCCTGCCGCTGGTGTTCGTGCTCAAGACTTTCATCCCGCTGTTCGCCATCCTGCTGGCGCTGCAGGGCGTGTCGCAGGCGATAAGGGCGCTCGCTGTTCTTGTCTCGGCGGGTGAGGGCAATGCCTCTCGCTGAAACCTTGAGCCTCGCCCTCGTCGCCGCAGTCGTCGCGGCCTTGATGGCTGGCTATCCGGTGGCGCTCACGCTCGCCGGCGTCTCGCTCGCCTTCGCCGTCGCCGGCCATTTCGTCGGCGCCATGGATTTGGCGATTCTCGGCGCGCTGCCGGACCGCATCTACGGCATCATGACCAATCCGGTGCTGTTGGCGGTGCCGCTGTTCGTCTTCATGGGCGTGATGCTGGAGCAGTCGCGCATCGCCGAAGCGCTGCTCGAGCGCATGGGCCGGCTGTTCGGCGCCTTGCGCGGGGGGCTCGGGTTTTCCGCGGTGCTGGTCGGCGCGCTGCTCGCCGCCTCCACCGGCATCGTCGGCGCCACCGCCGTCACCATGGGCCTGATCATGCTGCCGGCCATGCTGCGCCACGGCTACGATCCGCGCCTCGCCGCTGGCACGGTGGCGGCTTCCGCCACGCTGGCGCAGATAGTGCCGCCCTCCACCGTGCTGGTGGTGCTGGGCGATCAGCTCAACAACGCCTATCAGGCGGCCCAGCTTGCGCAACGCAACTTCGCGCCCAATGTGGTGTCGGTGAGCGACCTGTTCGCCGGCGCCGTGCTGCCCGGCCTGCTGCTGGTCGGGCTTTATCTCGCCTTCCTCGTCGCCATGGCGATCTTTCGTCCCGCCACCTGCCCCGCGGTCGCAGCAAGCGAAGCGCCGCCAGGCAGCCTGATCGAGGCGCTGCTGGCGCCGGTGGCGCTGATCGCGGCGGTGCTCGGCTCCATCCTCACGGGCGTGGCGACGCCGACCGAGGCGGCATCGGTCGGCGCGGTCGGCGCCATTCTTCTCGCCGCGCGCAAGGGCGGCATCGGCCGCACCATGCGCCCCGTGGTCGGCAAGACCGCGCAGATCACGGCGATGATCTATCTCATCCTGATCGGCGCCACCGTGTTCAGCCTGGTGTTCCGCGCGCTTGGCGGCGACGTGCTGGTGCACGGCGCGCTGACCGATCTGCCGGGCGGCGTGAATGGCGCGCTGCTCGCCGTCATGCTGGCGATCTTCCTGCTCGGCTTCGTCATGGACGCCTTCGAGATCATCTTCGTGGTGGTGCCGATCGTCGCGCCGGCGCTGTTGAAGATGCCGGGCGTCGATCCGGTCTGGCTCGGCATATTGATGGCGGTGAACCTGCAGACCTCCTACATGCACCCGCCGCTCGGGCCCACGCTGTTCTACTTGCGCGGCGTGGCGCCGCCCGAGATCACCACGCGGCACATCTACGCCGGCATCGTGCCCTTCGTGCTGATCCAGCTTTTCGCGCTGGTCGTGCTATGGTTCGTGCCGGCGCTTGCCACCGCGCTGCCGCACGCGCTTTATCGCTAAAATACAAAGCGCTCCAGCACCACCCACAACCACGTCACCCCCGCCGCCGACAGCGCGAGGAAGATGGCGGCCGAGCCCATGTCCTTCACCCGCTTGATGGTGGGGTCGACCTCCACCGTCACGCGGTCGGCCAGCTTCTCGATCGCGGTGTTGAGCAGTTCGACGATCAGCACGAAGAACAGCGTGCCGATCAGCGCGAAGCGCTCGCCGGTGTCGCTGGTCAGGTAGAAGGCGAGCGGAATGCCCACCACCAGCAGCGCCAGCTCCTCGCGGAACGCCGCTTCCGTGCGCGCGCAGGCGATCAGCCCGTGCCAGCTATTGATGGTCGCCTGCCAGACCCGCTTCACCCCGCCTCCGCCCGATTCGTGTGGCCGCCGGCCCGCACGCTACGCGGGCGCCTGGCGCTATTCCATAGGGCGGGCGCCCATGTGTATAAAGCCTGTCATGAAAGCCGCCGACCTGTTCGATCTCAAAACCCGCGTCGCCCTGGTGACCGGCGCCTCCTCCGGCCTGGGCGTGCAGTTCGCCCGGGCGCTCGCCGACAACGGCGCGCATGTCGCGCTGGTGGCCCGCCGCGCCGAGCGCCTCAAGGCGCTCAAGGACGAGATCGAAGCGCGCGGCGGCAAGGCCGTCGCCATCGAGGCCGACGTCACCGACCGCGCCGCCATGAGCCGCGCCTTCGACGCCGCCGAAAAGGCCTTCGGCACCGTCACCGTGCTGGTCAACAATGCCGGCATCGCCATGTCGCCCGGCCGCGCCGTCGAGGTGCCGGACGAGGAATGGCGCAAGGTGCTCTCGGTTGATCTCGACGCCCTGTTCTACTGGTCGCAGGAGGGCGCCCGCCGCATGCTGGCCGCCAAGAAACAGGGGTCGATCGTCAACATCGCTTCGGTGCTCGGTCTCGGCGTCGCCAAGGGCGTGGTAGCCTATGCGGTGGCCAAGGCCGCCGTCATCCAGGCCACCAAGGCGCTGGCGCTCGAGCTCGCCTTCAAGGGCGTGCGCGTCAACGCCATCGCGCCCGGCTGGTTCGTCACCGAGATCAACGACGAATACTTGAACAGCGAGGCCGGCACGGCCATCAAGCGCGACATTCCCATGGGCCGCTTCGGCGCCGAGGGCGACCTCGACGGCGCGCTCTTGTTGCTCGCCTCCGACGCCGGCAGCTATCTCACCGGCCAGACGCTGGTGGTCGACGGCGGCCAGGTGGTACAGATCAAGGGGTAACGCCGTCATCCTGAGGCGCGAGCGCGGAACGCGCGAGCCTCGAAGGATGACGGAGAGAGGGTGGGCGTCCGGCACGCCCTCCGAACGAAGGGCGTTGTTTCGCATTTCCAAAGCGTGATATTCTGCCCCAGCAGGAGGCAGTCGTGAACATTCATGCCCGCACCGGCGACGCGGAACGCGCTCAGTCGCAGGGCGATGCCATTTATCAAAAATTGCTCCCGGCCTTGAAGCAGCAGGGAGTGAGAGCCGGGTTTTTTGTCGCAATCAATATCGACAGCGGCGAATACGTCGTAGCCGAGACGCGTCGCGCGTTGATGCTTGCCTATAAAGAGAAATTCGGTCGCGGCCTCGGGTGGGTCAAGCAAGTTGAATACTGACAAGTTGCGGCGGTTGGTCGGCTGGATCGACAATCGGCGCCGGCCGTTGCTGAACATCCAGTTCCGGCACGGCAAAACCGTGTGCGCGCTGTTGGATACCGGCTTCAACGGTTATCTGCTTTGGGAAGCGAGTGAAACTGAGCTGTCGGATTTCCCGGGCGAACTGAGCTCGCTGTATGAATCGGTCGAGGTCGCCGACGGCAATATCCTCGTCAACTTGGCATGGACTAATATTCAGTGGCTTGGGGACGCGGCACCCGACACGGGCGTGGAAACCTTTGTTGCCGTGGCTTCGAAGCGACGCCGTCCCGGCGATCCCTCCGTCCTGCTCGGCACGGCGCTGCTCGCCGGAACAGCCGTGCTGGTGGATTTTGCCGGCGAGATGCTTCGCATAGAACAACCGACATAGCTTGATAAACTTCGTCAGCGTGACGGAGAAAGGCTGGGGATACTAATGGACTTCACCCTCTCCCCCGACATCGAAGACCTGCGCCTGCGCACGCGCGCCTTCATCGCGGAAAACGTGCTGCCGCTGGAGGACGACCCGGAGAATTTCTCCGACCACGAGAACATTCCGCCCGCGCGGCTCGAGCCCGTACGCGAGAAGGCGAAGGCGGCCGGCATCTGGGCGCCGCAGTCGCCGAAGGAATACGGCGGCATGGCACTGCCCATCGTTGCCTGGGCGGCGATCTACGAGGAGGCCGCGCGCTCGATCTTCGGCCCGCTCGCCATCAACTGCATGGCGCCCGACGACGGCAACATGAACGTGCTGGCCCGCACCGGCACGCCGGAGCAAAAGGAGAAGTGGCTGCGCCCGATCGTCGAGGGCAAAGTGCGCTCGGCCTTCGCGATGACCGAGCCGCATCCGGGCTCCGGCTCCGACCCCGGCATGATGCTGACCCGCGCCGAGAAGAAGGGCGACCGCTACATCGTGCGCGGACGCAAATGGTTCATCACCGGCGCCGACGGCGCGGGGCATTACATTCTGGTCGCGCGCACCTCCGACGACAAGCGCCGGGGCCTCACGGCATTCCTCTATCACAAAGACCAGCCCGGCTGGCGCGTCGTGCGCCGCATCCCGATCATGGGCCCGGAAGAGCACGGCGGTCATTGCGAGGTCGAATACGACGGGCTCGAAATCCCGGAAGAGAACATCCTGCTCAACGAAGGCGACGGCCTGCGCATCACGCAGATCCGCCTTGGGCCCGCGCGGCTGACCCACTGCATGCGCTGGCTCGGCTTCGCCAAGCGCTGCATGGAGATCACGCAGGCCTATGTCGACGAGCGTGAGGGTTTCGGCATGAAGCTCGCGGACCGCGAGAGCGTGCAGATCAAGCTCGGCGAAGTGGCGCACCAGATCGAGATCGGCCGCCTGCTCACCATGCGCGCGGCCTGGAAGCTCGACCAGGGCTCGCGCGCGCGCAAGGAAGTGTCGATGGCCAAGGTCTCGGTCGCCGATACGCTTCATAACGCCGCCGATGTCGGCATCCAGCTCTGTGGCGCGCGCGGCTATTCCAAGGA
>JARRNI010000163.1:0-15065 GCA_037385125.1 Pseudolabrys sp. | reverse complement strand
TCGCCGTACTGCGCCCGCAGAACTGGAACGAGCTCGCCGGCGACGACGGCGTGCGCTTCGACTTCATTTTCACCGTATGCGACAACGCAATGCTGCTGCCGCGCTCCATGTGGCCCGGCGGCCCGCTGTTCGCCCATTGGGGTGTGCCCAACCCGGCCGTGACGCGGGGCGGCGCGGCCGAGATGAGGCGCGCCTACTTGGATACCTTCCGCATTCTGGCCAACCGCGTCGGCATGCTCACCGCCCTAGCGCTGGCCTCGCTCGACCGGCCGGCCCTGCAGCGTGAGCTCGATCTGATCGGCGGCCGCCGCGACAGGTCGGTGGTGGCTGCGGCCTAGCGGCCTCTCCCTGCAAAGGGAGAGACGAAACGAGCCCCATCAGCTGGCGCTGCGCCTCTGCTCGCGCAAATGCGGGAAACGCTCGGAGAGCAGCGAGCCCTCGTAATAGGTCGCCCTAAAGGCCGGATGGGCGCGGATGTTGTCGTACCAGGCAACCACGCGCGGCAGGTCCTGCCACTGGGCGAGGCCTAGATCGTCCATTCGCACCAGCGCGGGCATCACCGCTACGTCGGCGAGCGTGATGTCCTTGCCGAGCAGCCAGGGGCCGCCGCTTTTCTCGATCTCGGCATCCATGCGCTCATAGGCGCGGCGCAGGCGCTGCAGCGCCGCGTCCATTTCCTGCTTGGGGAAGCCGGTCTGCCCCATGGTCATCATGAACTCGCGGCGCAGCGGCTTCGATTCCGCCATGGCCGTGAAGTCCTCCGCGCTCATCTTCTGGAAGCCGGGCAGGAAGGCGAGGTTGAAGGTCGGCACCCGCACGGCCGCCGCCGGCATCTCGTCGATGAAATGCATGAGCGCGCGCATATGGGCACGCTTGACCGGGTCTTCGGGGGTGAAACTGGTCTCCGGCTCGACCTCGTCGATATATTCGGTGATAACGTTGGAATCGATGACGATGCGGCCGTCATGGTCGAGCGTGGGCACGACCCCATTAGGATTGAGCTTGAGATAGTCCGGCTTGAGCTGATCGCCCGCCTGGAGATTGAGCTTCACCTCGTCGAACGGCAGCCCCTTGGTGTTGAACACGAAGCGCACCCGCTGGCTGCAGGTCGATTGCGGGGCGTTGTAGAGCTTGAAGGCCATGACGTTTCCTCCCCTTGGCGCCAGTCTCTCATCATTACGCGCCGTCCGGCAACCGGCGTTGCGCCGCCCGGGCGCGCGATCACCCGCCTTTGATCGGCGCCGCGCCTGCGGCCCTATCTTTAACGCGATTTAACGGGAGTCCGGCGGGGCGGCACCGTATATTCCCATGCCGATCAAAAAATTTGTTGCCGTCGGCGCCGGAATAGGGGGCGCAGCATCGGGTTTTGTCCTCACGGGCAGCCCCACACACCGCCTTCAAAAGGATGTCGTCCCATGAAAAAGCTTCTCATTCCCATCGTGACTGCCGCCGCCGTGGCCTTCGCCGGCGTCGCGCTGGCCGCTGCGCCGACCAAGATCGGCAATTCCGCCAAGGGCAAGGTGCTGACCAACATGCACGGCATGACGCTCTACACCTTCGCCAAGGACAAGAACGGCAAGTCGGCCTGCAACGGCAAATGCGTGAAGAACTGGCCGCCACTCATGGCTTCGGCCGGCGCCAAGGCGAGCGGCAAATACAGCGTCATTACCCGCGCCAACGGCAAGAAGCAGTGGGCCTACAAGGGCAAGCCGCTCTACACCTGGAAGAACGACAAGAAGCCGGGCGACATCACCGGCAACGGCTTGCTGCACGGTGCCTGGCATATCGCCAAGCCGTAATTTCTCGCTGCCGTCACGCCGTCACCGGACCGGTGCGGAGTCCATCGTCGGGTGGCGCTTCGCACCCGTTTTCGGCTGCGGCACGTTGAATATTGCAAAGGTTCGAGAACGGGGCCGCGACTGCGGCCCCACTTTTAACAGCATTTGACGGGAATTCGACGACACGGCGTCGGATATTGCGAACGTTGATCGAAAATTTTCTTGCGCCCCGCGCCGGAACGGTCGACGCGGGAGCGGACCTTGATCGTTGCCTGGCAAACAGCCTTGGGAAGGACGATCACGCCATGAAACTTCTCATTTCGCTCGCGGCCGCCACGGCCGTGGCCTTCGCAGGCGCCGCGCTCGCCGGCCCCCCGATCAAAACAGGCGATTCCGCCAAAGGCCGGGTCCTGACCAACGAGGATGGCAGGCCAAGGATCCGAAGGGCAAATCGGTGTGCAATGACAAGTGCGCGGCCGCCTGGACACCGCTGTACGCGTCGAAAGACGCCACGGCGAGCGGACAATACAGCATCATTACCCGCGCCGACGGCACCAAGCAATGGGCCTACAAGGGAAAGCCGCTCTACACCTGGAAGAACGACAAAAAGCCGGGCGACATCACCGGCAACGGCTTCCTCCACGGCACGTGGCACGTCGCCAAGCCGTGAGGCAGCAACCGCGCCACACACCAAGGCTGTCATCGCCCGCGCAGGCGGGCGATCCAGTAGATGCGGCTTTCAATTTCGCTCGAAAGGCTTGCGTTTACTGGATGCCCCGCTTTCGCGGGGCATGACAGCCGCGCGGGCGGAAATCAGCTCTCCAGCCCGGTCGGCACGTTCTTGTTTTCCGGTTCGAGCTTCATGCCGGCGGCGAGCGCCATGGTCTCGGCCAGTGCGGCGAAGTCCTTGGCGAGATATCCTTGCGGATCGTCCTTGAGGATGGCGTGGCCGAAATGGTTCTGCAGCATCTCGCGTGTGGCCGCCGTCACCGGCATGGGCACGTCCATCTCGCGACCGAGCTCGAGCCCGAGGTCGAGGTCCTTGCGCAGCAGCTCCGGCGTGAAGGTGGTGGTCCAGTCGAGATTGACCAGCGCCGGCGACTTGTAGCGCGTGAACATCGAGCCCATCACCGAATTGTTGAGGAAGGCGAGAAAGGCGTGGCGCGGCACGCCCATCTTGTTGGTGAGAAGCGTGATCTCGATCAGGTTCTCGATCACCACGCCGAGCATGACGTTGTGGGCGATCTTGCACACGCGGGCGAGCTCGCCGTCCCCCACATAGGACACGCCCTGCGGCGCGATCGCCTCGATCAGCGGCATCGCGGCCTTGCAGGCCGCATCCGGCCCCGAGATCACCGCCGAGAGCCGGCCGGCCTTGATCACCTTGGCATTGCCGGACACCGGCGCCGCCACGTAATCGGCGCCGCGCTCCTTCAGCTGCTGGCGGACGGCGGCAGAGTCCTCCACCGAAATGGTGGAGCAGTCGACGATGACGCCCGGCAGCTTGCCGCCGCCGGAGGCCAAGCCGTTCTTGCCGAAGATGACCTGCTGAAGGTCCTTGCCGGTGGAAACGATGGAGAACACCACGTCGCAGGCGGCGAGATCGGAGAGCTTGTCGACCACCGTGGCGCCGTGCGCGGCGAGCGGCTCGGCCTTGGCACGGGTCCTGTTCCACACCGACACGTCATGGCCGGCCTTGAGGAGGCGCTCCGCCATGGGCAGGCCCATGCGGCCGGCGCCGATCCAGCCGATTTTCTGCGCTTTATTCGACATCACGAAACTCCTGTTGGACGAACGCCGCCGCTCGCGACTCGCGCGGCTTTAGCGTTTCCGCGCGCCATGCGCCAGCACCAAGAGCCGCCTGCGGCGCCCGCGCTTGTGGCCCGCGCTGCCGCGGCATTATCTTGTCCACGTTAAATCGAACAAGAGTGGGCTTGAGTGGGATGAGTGAGGGTGCGAGCGGTCCGGTTCTCTGGCGCGTCGACGGGCGCGGCGTGGCGCACGTCACGCTCAACCGGCCCGCAGTCTACAACGCCTATAACGACGAGACGATCGAGGCGCTGCTGACGGCCTATGACACGCTCGCCGGCGAGAACTTGCGCGCCGTGCTTATCACCGGCGCGGGCAAGAATTTCCAGGCCGGCGCCGACATCAACTGGCTCGACGCGGTGCGCACCTCCTCGCCGCAGGCGAACCTGCACGCCTCGCGCATCACGGCCGAAGCGGTGCAGCGGCTGAACCTGCCGCCGGTGCCCACCGTGGCGCTGGTGCAGGGCGCCTGCTTCGGCGGCGGCACCGGCATCATTGCTGCCTGCGACGTCGTGATCGCCGCCGACAATGCTCGCTTCTCCGTCGCCGAGGTGCGCGTGGGCGTGGCCGGCACCATCATCGTGCCGCAACTCAACGACGCCATCGGCCTGCGCCAGGTGCGCCGCTACGCGCTGACCGGCGAGCGTTTCGACGCGCAGGAAGCGCGCCGCATCGGCCTGGTGCATGAGGTCGTGCCGCTTTCCGAGCTGGAAGCGGCGGGCGAGCGCATCGTCGAAAATATCCTGGCGAGCGCGCCCGAGGCGGTGGCCGAGACCAAGCGGTGCGCGCTGCGCTTCGCCTGGAGCGACCTCGACGACGCGACGTTCACCGGGCTGATCGAAAGCCATTCGGCCAAGCGCCAGAGCGCGGAAGCGGCCGAGGGCTTGGGCGCCTTCCGCAAGAAGCGCGCGCCGCGCTGGGCGCCGCCCTCAAAGCCGAAGGCTTGACTTGAACCCCCGCCGGCGCCTTTTGTGCCGGCGCTCACGCCACCCAAGACCGGAGACGCGCATGGCCGCCGCAGAAAATCCGTTCGGCAAGAGCGGGGAGCCCGTGACCTGGAATTTCAAGCTGCTCGCCCACAACGACCTGGGCGGCTTCGGCGGTATGGGCGAGGGCATGTCGGTGCAGATCGCCAAGGACGGCCGGCGCATCATCTGGCTGGCGCACGAAAGCGCGCCGAAGAACTTCACCGGCGTCGACGTATCCGATCCGCACAACCCGAAAGTTGTGGTGCAGACCGAATTGCCGCAGGCCTATATGCGCTCGAACTCGCTCGAACTGTCGGCCGACATCATGGCGGTGGCCTATCAGACGCTCCAACCGGGTCAGCAGCCGGCCGGACTGGAGCTGTTCGACGTGTCGGTGCCGGAGAAGCCGCGCTCGATCGCGTTCTTCGACTGCTCCGGTCCGCATTCGCGCGGCGTGCACCAGCTCTGGTTCTGCGACGGCGAGTTCGTGCACATGGCGGCGGGGGCGGCCGACTTCAAGCCGAACAATCCGCTCGACGACCAGTTCTACCGCTGCATCGACGTACGCAATCCCGGCAAGCCGGTGGAAGCGGGGCGCTGGTGGATGCCGGGAACCAGGACGGGCGAGGCGCCGCTGCCGCGGCACAAGCTCGACAAGGGATACCGTGCGCATAATACGAACGTCTACAAGCAGCGGCCTGATCGGCTCTATCTCTGCTACATCGACGGCGGCATGTTCGTCATGGACATCGCCGACAAGGCACATCCCAAACCGGTCTCGCACTGGACCAACTCACCGCCCTATACGGGCTTCATGCACACGGCCATGCCGCTGTTCGACCGCGGCCTGCTGATCGTCACCGACGAGTCGACCGAGAACGCGGCCAAGGACTGGCCCAAGCTGGTGTGGATCCTCGACGCGCGCGACGAGACGCACCCGGTCTCGATCGCCACCTGCCCTTTGCCGCCGGTCGACGCCTTCAAGGGACGCGGCGGACGCTTCGGCGCGCATAACATTCACGAGAACCCGCCGGTCCCGACCGCCTGGCAGTCGGACCAGATCGTGCTCGGCACCTTCTTCAACGGCGGCCTGCGCGCGTACGATATCTCCAATCCCTATCAGCCGAAGGAAGCCGCGGCCTTCGTGCCGCTGCCGCCGAAGGGCACGCCGGCCGGCGCCGTGCACCTCAACGACGTGTTCGTGGACGAGCGCGAGATCGTCTACACCGTCGACCGCCACACCGGCGGGCTGTACATTCTCGAGATGGATTTTTGAACTCCCTCTCCCCCTCCCCGACCGCCGGGCGCTTCGGGCGCCGGCAGAAGCGCGCGCGGGGCGCGCGCATTCCGGTGACGGTGCTGACCGGCTTCCTCGGCGCCGGCAAGACCACGCTCATCAAGCGCTTTCTCGATACGCCCGAGGGGCAGGGCAGCGCGGTGGTGGTCAACGAGTTCGGCGCGGAGCCAATCGACGGCGCGCTAGTGCGTGGAAGCGCCGACGAGACCGTGCTGCTCGGCAACGGCTGCCTGTGCTGCATCGCGCGCAGCGACCTGCAACAGACCTTGCGCCGCTTGGTGGTGGAGCGCGAGCGTGGCGAGATGCCCGACTTCAAGCGCGTGGTCATCGAGACGTCCGGGCTCGCCGACCCCTCGCCCATATTGCAGACCTTCGCCACCGATCGCGCGCTGGGCGACACCTTCGCGGTCGAGGCACTGGTGACGGCCGTCGATGCCGCGACCGGCGGCGCGACGCTCGAATGGTCGCCGGAGGCGCGCAAGCAGGCGATCCTGGCCGACCGCCTCGTCATCACCAAGACCGACATTGCCCGTGAAAGCACGGCGGAAAAGCTTGCTGCGGAATTGAGGGCGCTCAACGCAAGCGCCGAAATATTGCAGGCGGTGAACGGCACACTCGACCCGACGCGGCTGACCGAGCCGGCAAGCGACCAACAAAACGCCTTCGTAGCTGAAGCTGCCCACAGCGACGGCATCTTCAGCTTCGTGCTGAGCGACAAGCCGATGCCCTGGCAAGTGTTCGCGCGCGCCATGGAGACGCTGATGGCGATGCGCGGGGCCGACCTCTTGCGCGTAAAGGGCTTTCTCAATGTCGAGGGCTGCCAGGGCCCGGTGGTGGTGCAGTTCGTGCAGCACTTGGCTCATCCGCCGGTGGAGCTTGCCGCCTGGCCGGACGATGATCGGCAAAGCCGCGTGGTGTTCATCACGCGCGGGATTGCGGAAGCCCAAGTGCGTAATCTCTTCGCCGCTGTGCGGACTTTGAGCTAGACCGCCGTTAAGCGCGAAACCTGCTCGCGCGCCGCCGCAATGATGTCGGGCACCGCAGACTCATTGCCGGGCGCCATTATGTGCGCGCCGGCGACATGGGGGATTTCGGAGAGTGCGCGCACCATCTCGAAGCAGATGCGGCGGCCTTCCGCCGCCGGATCGCCCACCGCTTCCATGCGCGCGATGGTCTCGTCGGGAATGATAGCGCCGTAGAGCTTGTCCTTGATCCAGCGCGCCGATTTCGCCGAGCGCAGCGGCACGATGCCGATAATGACGGAAAGTTTCTCGGCCAGGCCGTGCTCGGCCAGGCGCGCCATGTAGCGGCGCACCACGCCCGCATCCATGCAGAACTGGGTCTGCACGAACTGCGCGCCGGCGGCACGCTTGGCGGCGAGCCCCTTGGGCTCCCAGCCGGCCGGCGGATCGATCGGGTTGTCGGCGGCGCCGAGGAAGAAATCGCAAGCCCCGGAAACCTTGCGGCCGGCCGGCAGTTCGCCGGCATCGCGCAGCCGCCGCGCGGTCTCCAAGAGCTGGCGCGAATCGATATCGAACACCGGCTTGGCCTCCGGCTGATCGCCGGCGGACGGATCGTCGCCGCGCAGCACGAGCAGGTTGCGCACGCCCGAGGCCGCCGCGCTGATCAGATCGCTCTGCAAGGCGATGCGGTTGCGGTCGCGGCACGTGAGCTGCAACACCGGCTCGATGCCGGCCTCCACCAGCATGCCGGCGGCGGTGACGGCGCCGAGATGGGGGCGCGCGCCGGCGCCGTCGGTCACATTGACCGCATCGGCCAGCCCCTTGAGCAGGCCGGCCTTGGCGAGCAATTCATTGCGGTCGGCGGAGACCGGCGGCGTCACCTCCGCAGTGAGTACGAAACGGCCGGCACGCAACTTGTCTTCGAACGTCATTGCCATCGCAACGACGTGGCAAAATCCGGTGGACCTTGCAAGCGCAAGAGATCAAATTACTGTCATTCCGGCGCTCGCGCGGACCGAGCGTATTCTGAACAATGCAGCGAGGCGGATATGTTTCAACCGGCGAAATCCCTCGACGAAGCGCTCAAGTGCATCACCGACGGGTGCATGCTGGTGGTACCGCGCGAAGTGGCAGCCTGGGCGAGTTCGGCCCGGCGCCGCGCTTCTGCGCGGCGGTCACGCAAGGCTCGATCGTGATGAAGGACGCCACTTGCCCCGCGTTGCTCTCCCAGTTGCAGGCGGCGGAAAAGGGCGTGCCATTCATGCCGCTGCGCGGGTTGATCGGTTCCGACGTCTTGAAATATCGCGACGACTGGAAGGTGATCGATTCCCCATTCGGCAATTCCGATCCAATCGTGCTGCTGCCGGCGCTCAAGCCGGACGTGGCGCTGCTGCATGCCGGCATGGCCGACCGCTTCGGCAATGTCTGGATCGGCCGGCACCGCGAGCTGACGACGATGGCGCACGCGGCACAGAAGACCGTCGTCACCGTGGAGAAGATGCACGACGGCGATCTGCTCGCGGACTCCACGCTGGCGGCCGGCACGCTGCCAGGCTTCTACGTCGATGCGATCGCGCTGGCCGAGCGCGGTGCTTGGCCGCTGCCGCTGCCCGATCACTACGGCGCTGATGGCGCCCATCTCGCTTTGTATGCGAAGCTGGCGGCGACGCCGGAGGGCTTTGCGGAGTATCTGGATAGGTTCGTCTATGAGAAGCAGGCGGCGTAGGAGGCTTCCGTCACCTTCCCCCTTGCGAGGGAGGTAACTCGTGGCAAACGCTTCGCAGCAAAACTTCCGCTCCGAAGAACTGCTCGCCGACGTCATCGCCCGGCTAATCGGCGACGTGCGCCACATTGCGGTCGGCAACGCTTCGCCGATCCCGGCGACCGCAGCGATCCTGGCGCGCGAGCGCGGCGGCGGGCGGCCTCACGTTTCGCTGCTGCAAAGCCGCAAGCACACCTTCTTCACCGACGGCGCGCGCGAACTGTTCGACTGCGCGGGCCAGGGCCGCATCGACGTGTTCTTCCTGTCCGGCGGCCAGATCGACGGGCACGGCAATATCAACCTGGTAGCGACCGGTGACTACGCGCACCCCAAGGTGCGCTTTCCCGGCTCGTTCGGCTCCGCCTATCTCTATTACGTGGTGCCCAAAGTCGTTCTATTCCGCACCGAGCATTCGCGCCGCACGCTGGTGCCGCGGGTCGACTTCATCAGCGCGCCCGGTGCGAGCGAACCGAATGTCTACCGCCCCGGCGGTCCGATCGCGCTGATCACCAACCGCTGCCTGTTCTCCTTCGCCGACGGGCATTTCACGCTCGAGAGCGTCCATCCCGGGCATACCGTCGAGGAAGTGATCGAGAACACCGGCTTCGAGTTCGCACGGCCGGCGCAAGTGCCGGAGACGCCCGCTCCCTCCGGCGAAACGTTGCGCCTCGTGCGCGAAATGGTGGCACCGCAGGTGGCCGAGTTCTATCCGCAGTTCGCAGCCAAGGTGTGGGGAGTGGGCGAAGCCGCTGTCGCGCGGTGAATCCAGCCTGCGTGCCCCGGATGCAGCGCAGCACGAGCGCTAGTGAAGTGATGCGCTGCTGATCCGGGGCCCAGCTAAAGCGGGGTCACGGGTCTGCAGCGCACCGCTAACGCGCTGCGCTGCGCCCAGGACACGCACTTCCTGAGGGGCCGCTCCTAAGCTAATGTCCCGCCCGAAAAATCAACACGAGGAACGGCCAAGTGAAAACGGTGGAAGCGGCGGTGATCGGCACCGGCTGGTGCGGCGGGATTCGCGCACAGACGCTGTCGCGCTCCGCGCTGGTGGACAAATTGCACATCTGCGAGATCAGGCCCGAGCGGCTCGCCGAAGTGAAGGCGCTGACGAATCCGGCGACCGCGACGCTCGACTATCAGGACATCGTCAAGAACGACGATATCGGCGTGGTCTATATCTCCACCACGCCGGAGTCGAACCACTACCCGATCGCGCGCGACTGCCTGCGCGCCGGCAAGCACGTGTTGCTGGAAAAGCCGATCGCGCTCGAACTGTGGGAGGCCGACGAGCTGGTCGAGCTTGCCAAGCGCAACCGGGTGAAGTTCACTATCGGCTATTCGCAGCGCTTCAACACCAAATTCGCCTACGCCAAGAAGAAGATCACCGACGGCACGCTCGGCAACGTGGTCTCGGTCATGGTGAGCCGGCATCTGTCGCGCAGCCTCGGCAAGAAGATCGCCAGCCGCGTGCGGCTGTCGCCGGTAGTGATGGAATCGACGCACGATCTCGATTTCGTGTTCTGGCTGATGGAGCCGGCCAAGCCGGTACGCGTCTATTCACAGGGCTCGTATGGCTACATGAAGCCGGTGAACGGCTCGTTCGACGTCATGTTCACGGTCGTCACCTTCGACAACGGACTGGTGGCCAATGTCTGCGGCGGCTGGAACCTGCCGCCCAGCTATCCGAACTATTGCGCCACCTGGGTGGAGGTGCTGGGCACCGAGGGCTCGCTCATTCTCGACGACACCCATCGTGACAACTGGCTCAATACCGTGCAGGGCGGCCAGCAATTCCCCATGTCCACCATGCCGGGCGAGCAGGTCGACCACGTGTTCGCCGGCCAGATGGGACCGGAAACGCTGCATTTCCTGGAAGCCTGCATCCTCGACACGCCGCCGATGGTGACGCCGGAATCGGCGCGCATGGTGATGGAGACTTATACCGCCGCCGATCTGTCAGCCGAGCTAGGCGAGCCGGTTGACCTGCCGCTGTCGAACCAGCGGGTCTCGCAGGTGGCCGAGATGAAAAAGAAGCGCATGGCGGGCGCGGCGCCGTAGCCCTTGGATGTCGTCCCCGCGAATGCTCGCGTGTCCCGGATGCGGTGCAGCATGAGCGCGGCACGCGCGAAATGATGCGCCGCTGATCCGGGACCCCGGTGGATAAGAACAGCTAAACCGGGGTCGACTACACCACTTTCTCCGACAACAAGCGCTCCGCGTTGCCGGTGAGGATCGCCGCCTTGTCGGCGTCGGAAATCTTCAAGCCCCGCACGTGCTCGACGCAATCGAGCATCGCCATGTCGTAGGGGTAGTCGCTGCCGAGCAGCACGCGCTCCGCGCCGACGTGGCCGATCATGAATTCCAAGACCGGCGCCGAATGCAGGATGGTGTCGTAATAGAAGCGCCTGGCGATGTCGCGCGGCTCCTGGGCGATGTTCTTCTTCGGCTCCGGCCGCACCCGCCAGCCGTGCTGCCAGCGCGCCGCCTGATAGGGCGTGAAGCCGCCGCCATGGGCGAGCATCACCTTCAGCCCAGGATGGCGGTCGAGCACGCCGCCGAAATAGAGGCACGCAGCAGCAATCGTGGTGTCGAGCGGATTGCCGATCAGGTTGCGCAGGTAATAGGCACCGAGCCGGTCGGCACCGGCCACCGTCACCGGATGGATGAACATGAAGGCGCCGAGCTCCTCCGCTGTCGCCCATAAGGGCGCAAGGCTGTCGTCGTCGAGATTCATGCCGTTAACGTTGGAGCCGATCATGGCGCCCTTCAGGCCCAGCTTCGTCATCGCGCGCCTGAGCTCGTCGGCTGCACGCTTTGGGTCCTGCATCGGCAGCGTGGCGATGCCCATAAAGCGCTTTGGGTGAGCGGCGACGTCGCGAGCGATCTGCTCGTTCTGGATGGCGGCGGTGGCGGCGGTGAGCAACGCATCCTTGTCGTAGAGATAGGTCTGCGGCGAGGCCGACAGCAGGTGCACGTCGACGCCGGCCTGGTCCATGTCGCTTAAGCGCCGCTCGATATCGAAGCCGCCGCGCGGAAACGGCTTGTAGACCACGCCCCCGACGACGAGCAGCGCGGCCTCCGCATCGATGGGGGTGATGGCCACCGGAACGCCTTCTTTGCCGATGAGGGCGGCGGTCTCCTCGGTGAGGATGTGGGTATGGCTGTCGATGGTGCGCGGCTTGCTCATTTCGCGGTCGTTTCGCCCCTGGAAATCGCCGCGCGGGGTGCGCGGCCACGGTTGACTGCCGCACCCTCCTACCGCAGGCAAGGCCTGTCGCGGGCGGCGGTTTGCGTTATAACCCCGGTTCCACCCCACCCAATACCGGACCTCCCATGACCGCGACAGCTTCCGCCAGCACGAAACACGTCCGCGTCGAGGATGACGCCCTGGTCCGCGGCAAGGGCCATTTCACCGACGACCCGCGGCTGCCGAACCAGGCCTATGCCGCCTTCGTGCGCTCGCCGCACGCGCATGCCCGTATCGTCTCGGTCAATGCCGACGAAGGACGCAAAGCCAAGGGCGTGCTGGCGGTGCTGACGGCGGACGATATCAAGGCGGCCGGCGTCGGCAGCGTGGCGCGCCATCCGCCAGTCACCGGCCGCGGCGGCGCCAAGATGGTGCTGCCCTACCGCCCCGCGCTCGCCGGCGAGAAGGTCATGCACAGCGGCGAGCCGGTGGCCATGGTGGTGGCGGAGACCCTGCCGCAGGCGTTGGACGCCGCCGACCTCATCCAGGTGGACTACGAGGAATTGCCGGCGGTGATCGAGCTCGACGACGCCATGAAGCCGGGCGCCACGCAGCTCCACGCCGATGCGCCCGGCAACCTGATCGTCGACTGGCCGGGCCCGGTACCGAGCGAGGACAACGAGCGCGAGGTCGACCGGATCATCAGCCAAGCCGCCCATGTCGCGCGCGTCACCGTCAAGAACCAGCGCATGGTGGTGGCCTCGCTGGAGACGCGCGGCGCCACCGGCGAATACGATGCGGGCGCCGACAGCTACACGCTGCACGCCTGCTCGCAGAGCGCCGATTCCATGCGCGCGCAAGGCATCGCCGTCATGGGCCTGCCGCCGGAGAAGCTGCGCGTGATCACCGAAGACGTCGGCGGCGCCTTCGGCATGAAGACGCCGTTTTATCCGGAATACCCCGCACTCTTGGTGGCGGCGCGCAAGCTCGGCCGACCGGTGCATTGGCAGGCGACGCGCTCGGAGGCCTTCGTCACCGACACCCAGGCGCGCGACACCGTCACCCATGCCGAGCTGGCGCTCGACGACAAGGGCAAGTTTCTGGGCTTACGTATGCGCCATCTGTGCAACCAGGGCGCCTATGTCTCCACTGCGGGCGTCGGCATCAACACCAATAATTTCGCGCGCTGTCTTCCTGGTATGTACCGCATCCCCAAGGTGGACGTCGGCATTTCCTGCTATTTCACCAACAAGGTGCCGATCGGGCCCTATCGCGGCGCCGGTCGACCGGAGGCAAACTTCGCGCTCGAGCGCGTGGTGGAAGAAGCCGCGCACGTCACCGGCATTGACAGCGTGCGGCTGCGCACGAAGAACCTCATTCCACCCTCGGCCATGCCCTACAAGACCGCGGTCGGCACTACTTACGACAGCGGCGATTTCCCCGGCGTCGTCGCGCAGGCGCTGGAGCTTGCCGACCACGCCAATTTCAACAAGCGCAAGCGCGAGGCGGCGCGCCGCAAGAAATACCGCGGCATCGGCATCTCCTGCATGCTGGAGCATGCGGGCTCGATCCCGCTCGAGCAGTCCTCGATCGGCTTCCCGGGCGGCGACACGATCGTGCTCGGCTGCAACGTGCAGTCCACCGGCCAGGGCCACGCCACCGTGTTCGGGCGCCTGCTGGCCGGCAAGCTCGGCATCGATCCCGCACACATCCAGCACAAGCACGGCGACACTGCCTTGGGGCTGACCGGCTTCGCCTCGGTCGGCTCACGCTCGGCGATGTGCGCGGGCAATTCGATCGTGCACACCGCCGACGTCATGCTGGAGAAGGGCCGGAAAATCGCCGCCGGCCTGTTGGAGGCGTCGGAAGTCGACATCCAGTACCAGGCGGGCCAGTTCGAGGTGGTCGGCACCGACCGCAAGGTGACGTTGTTCGACGTAGCCAAGCGCGCCAAGGACATTGGCGAGAGCCTCGACACCAAGGACAAGGCGGAGACCCCCCTTACCTTCCCCAACGGCTGCCATATCGCCGAAGTCGAGATCGACCCCGACACCGGTTTAGTCACACCATGATCGTCGAGGGCCAGGTGCAGGGCTCCATCGCGCAAGGCTTAGGGCAGGCGCTGGTGGAGAACGCGGTTTACGACGCGGAAAGCGGCCAGCTCGTTTCCGGCTCGTTCATGGACTACGGCATGCCGCACGCCCACATCATGCCGCGCGAATTCCACGAGGCGCTGCATCCGGTGCCGGCCAGGAGCAACCCGCTCGGCGTCAAGGGCACCGGCGAGGCCGGCACCACCGCGGCGATCGCCGCGGTGATGAACGCGATTTCCAATGCGATTCCGAATGGCGCTGCCAACACCATGGACATGCCGGCGACGGCGGCGAAGGTGTGGGAGGCGTGCCGGAAGGCGGAGGGAAATTAGCGAACGCCGCCAAAATTATCGGTGTCATCGCCCGTGCAAGCGGGCGATCCAGTAATCACCGCAACGTCAGTGCGTAGTGGGTCCCCCGCATTCGCGGAGGACGACAGAAGCATGTGTTGAGCGGGCGAGCTCACCCCTGCGAAATGAACTTCGTGTTCATATACGCGTGCAGGCCCTCGACGCCGCCCTCGGAGCCGTAGCCCGACTCCTTGACGCCGCCGAATGGCGTCTCCGGCGTCGAGATGGCGACCGAGTTGACACCCACCATGCCGGACTGGATGGCGTCACCGATGGCCGCCGCGTTCTTGTCCGAGGAGGTGAAGGCATAGGCCGCCAGGCCGAACTCCAAGGAATTCGCGCGCTCGACCACCTCGTCAAAGCTCTTGAACGGCACGATCGGCGCCACCGGGCCGAACGGCTCCTCGGTCATGATTTTCGAGTCGTCCGGCACGTCGGTGATCACCGTCGGCTCGTAGAAGAAGCCCTGGTTCCCGTGGCGCGCGCCGCCGGTGACGACCTTGCCGCCGCGCTCCTTGGCGTCGTTGACGAAGCTCTCCATGGCGTCGAGCCGGCGCGCATTGGCGAGCGGACCCATCTTGGTGCTCTTCTCGAGCCCGTCGCCCAGCGTGAGGCCCTTGGCGTATTCGGTGAAGCGGGCGACGAATTTCGAATAGTGCTTCTCGTGCACGTAGAAGCGGGTCGGCGAGATGCAGACCTGACCCGCATTGCGGTACTTGAAGCCGGCGATGGTGTCGGCGGCCTTGTCGGCGTCGGCGTCGTCGAACACCACCACCGGCGAATGCCCGCCCAGTTCCATGGTGGCCCGCTTCATGCCCTTGGCGGCAAGGCCGGCCAGATGCTTGCCGACCGGCACCGAGCC
>JARRNI010000162.1:0-8237 GCA_037385125.1 Pseudolabrys sp. | reverse complement strand
ATGGCGAACACGGTGGCGTCGTTCCAAGGGGCGTGCGTCGCCGCGTGCTTGCCGTTCTCCGGCTTGCGCGCCGCCACCATCAGGTTCTCGCGCACGGTCAGGCTCTTGAAGATGCGCCGACCCTGCGGCACCAACGCGACGCCGCGGGCGGCGATCGCCTCCGGCGGCTGGCCGGCGACCGGCTGGCCGAACACCGTCACCTTGCCGCGGCGCGGCGGCAGCAGGCCCATGGTGACCGCCATGCAGGTGGACTTGCCCGCGCCGTTGCGGCCGAGCAGGCCGAGCATGCAAGCCTCGTCGAGCTCGAACGAGACGTCCTGTAGCACGTGGCTGTCGCCGTAATAGGCGTCGATATGAGTCAGGCTGAGCGCGCTAGTGGCCAAGATAGACCTCCCGGGTGCGCGGATCAGCCACCACTTCGGCGCGCGTGCCCTCGACGATCACTTCGCCGAAATGCAGAAGCGTGATGCGCTCGGCGAACTCGAGCGCCACGTCCATGTTGTGCTCGATCATCACCATGGTGACGTCGCGCGGAATGCCGAGCAAAAGTTGATGCACGTCGCGCCGCTCGTCGATCGACAGGCCGGCGAAAGGCTCGTCGAGCAGCAATAGTTTCGGGCTTTGCGCCAGCGCCATGGCGATCTCGACACGGCGGCGCTCGCCATAGGAGGTCTGCGCCAGCGGGCGCTCAGCGAGATGGGCGAGGCCGACACGATCGAGTGCGGCACGTGCGTCATCGGTCACATGGCTGAGGCGCTTGAGGTCGATCAGCGGATTCCAGCGCAGCTTCAACAGGCCGAGCAGCGCCAGCGAAACGTTGTGGACGATGGTGTCGTGCGGGAACAGCGTGATGATCTGATAGGTACGTGCCATGCCCATGTGCGGGCGGCGCCGGCTCGGCACCCGCGTGATGTCGTCGCCGAACAGCGCGATCGAGCCAGAGTCGGGCGTCAATTCGCCGGTGATCAGGTTGAACAAAGTGGTCTTGCCGGCGCCGTTGGGGCCGATGATCAGCCGCCGTTCGCCGGGCTGGACGTCGAGGTTGACGTCGTTGGTCACGCGCAGGCCCCCGAAGGCCTTGCTCAGACTGCTGACGGTCAGCGCGCTCACGGCTTCGCCTCCGCCTTGGCCCCGCGTTGCGCGTTCAGCCGGCGCCAGGCGAGCCGCCACAGCCGGACGGTGCCGGGCACCAGGCCCTCCGGCATCAGGATCACGATGGCGACGAAGATGGCGCCGAGCAGCATGTTCCAGCGCTCGATGAAGCCGCTCACCACGCTCTTGACCACGACCACCAGGGCGGCGCCGACCACGGGCCCGAGCAGGGTGCCGGCGCCGCCGGAGATAACCATCAGCAGCACCTCGGCCGAGGCGGTCAGGTCCACCGCCTGCGGGCTAATGAATTGCGTGTAGTAGACGAACATGACGCCGGAGACCGCGGTCAGCAGGCCGGAGAACATGCAGGCCCAGAAGCGGATGGCCCAGACGTGATAGCCGAGCGCGTTCATGCGGCGCGGCTGGTCGCGCGTGCCCATGAGGGCGGCGCCGAGCGGTGAGCGCACGAACACTGTGACCGCCGCCATCGCCAGCAGAAACACGACCAGCGTGGTGTAGTAGAAGGAGGTGGCGGTGTTGATCGCGAAGCCGAAGGGATGCGGCCGGCCGTGCAGGTTGATGCCGTTGTCGCCGTTGGTGATGCTGATCCAGCGGTAGCACAGGCCCCAGATGATCTCGCCCAGCGCCAGCGTGATCATGATGAAGCCGATACCGGTGGCGCGCAGCGACAGCACGGCGTAGAGCGCCATCGAGGCGACGCCGATGACCAGCGCGGCGACGATGGCGAGCGGGTGGCCGTAGCCCGACTCCAGCATGTAGCCGGTGGCGTAGGCGGCGATGCCGAGCAGGCCGGCATGGCCGAGCGAGACTAGGCCGGCATAGCCGACCAGCACGTTCAGCCCGAGCGCGAATACGGCGTAGAACAGGATCTGGCTGGAGACGTTGATGTAGTATTCGCCCGGCATCCAATAGGGCACCGTGGCGAGCGCGGCGAGGGCGATCGCATAGGCGACGGCGCGCCCGCTCAGGCCGGCCGGGCGCTTGCGCGCCGCGCTCATGTCCGCCGTCCTCATGGCACGAACCTGCCGAACAGGCCCTGCGGCCGGAAGATCAGCACCAGCAGCATGGGCAGGAACAGCACGAAATAGGAAAGCTCGGGCAGCAGGGCCTGGCCGAAATTATAGATGACGCCGATGATCAGGCTGCCGATGAAAGAGCCGAGCAGGCTGCCCGAGCCGCCGAGAATGACGACCACCAGCGCCAGCGGCAGCATCTGGAAATCGAGACCGGGATAGACCGACAAGATCGGTGCGCCGATGATGCCGGCGAAGGCGGCAAGGCCGGCGCCGAGCGAGAATACGATGGTGAAGAGCTGCGAGACGCGGATGCCGACCACCCGCGCCATGTCGGGATCGTCGACGCCGGCGCGGATCATGGCGCCGAGCCGGGTGCGGTCGAGCAGCAGCCACAGGCCGAGCGCCACCGCCACCGCGATGGCAATGACCGCCAGCCGATAATACGGAAAGACCAGCGGCCCGAGCCGAATAAATCCGGTCAAGCCGCTGGGCGTGGCGACGTTGATTGGATCGCCGCCCCACACCATCAGGCAGAAATCGGCGATCATGAAGGCAATGCCGAGCGTCACCAGCACCTGTGCCAAGGGCTGGCCCGGCAGCTGGCGCAGCAGAAAGCGTTCGATGACGGCGCCGAACAGGGCGACCATGACGGCCGCGATCAGCGCGGCCACCCAGAAATTGAAATAGAGCCCGAGCATGCCGCCGACGAAGGTGGCGCCGAAATAGGCGCCGAGCATGAACAGCGAGCCATGCGTCAGATTGGGGATGCGCATCAGCCCGAAGATCAGCGAGAACCCAGCCGCCAACAGGAACAACAGGCCGCCGAAGGTGATGCTGTTGACCGTCAGCAGCAGCCAGAAAGTCATCGGTGCCGGGTCCCTGCGTTTATTGGCCGAGATGTATCAGCGAAACCGTCCAGGCGGTCATTCCGGGGCGCGAGCGCAGCGAGCGAACCCGGAATCCAGAGATAATGGATGCGGTGCTTTAATCTGGATTCCGGGCTCGCGCCTTAGGCGCGCCCCGGAATGACGGGGGTGTCCCGCGGACACCGCCTTGCGCGGTGCCCGCGGACACTGTCTTTTCAGCTCAGCACTTCTTGAGCGGCGGATAGTCGCGCGAATAGACCGGGTGGGCGAGGAACTCCCTCTCCGGCCATGTCCAGAACTGGCTGACGTCGTGATAGGTCTTCACCGTCTTGTTCCAGTACTTGAGGCCGTAAGGCGCGTTCGAGCGCTTCTCGCAGATGCGGACGTAAAAGTCGCCGACCACGTTGCCGAGATGGTCGAAGTGGATCGGTCCGCGCGGCGTTTCCTTCAGGTGCACGGCCTTGAGCGCGGCCATGAACTTCTTCTTGTCGCTCGGATTGCCGTTGACGGCTTCCAGTCCGGCATTGACCACGTCGCAGTTGACGTAGAGGCCGGCGGCGTAGAAGCCGGGAACGACGTTGAAATATTTGCGGATCGCGGCGATGAACTTCTTGTTGGCGTCGGTGTCGAGGTCGAGCGTGTAGGGACAGCAGCTATGCATGCCGACCGCCCAGTCGCCAAAAGCGTGCAGCAGCGCATCGTCACCGCCGGTCTCGCCGGTGACCAGCGGATATTTGAGCCCGAAGCTGGCATATTGCTTGATGAAGCGCAGCGGCGCCGAGCCGGGGAATCCCTGGCAGACCACGTCGCAATCGCTGATCTGGGCGAGGTAGGGCGTGTAGTCGGGTGTGCCGATCGGCGTCCACAATTTCTTGGTGACGCAGCCGCCGTCCTTCTGGAACGCCGCCTGGAAGCCGCCTTCCTGCTCGTAGCCGAAGGCGAAATCCCAGTCGATGGTGATGCCGCGCTTCTTGCTCATTTCCGTCGCCGCGAAGTGGCCCATGGGCTGCATGGCCTGCGAGGACGTGGCCGACGGTCGCAGGAAGTAGGGGTTGGGCCGGCGCTGCGTCAGGTCGTCGGCGCCGGCAAGGCTGAGTGTCGGCGTCTTGTGCTGCTTGATGTAGTCGTCGATTGCCAGCAACTCGAAGGCGGCGAGCGGTCCGAGGATCACGTCGACCTTGTCGCGCTCGATCAGCTCCTGCGCCTTGGTCTTGGTGCCGGCCGGCTTGCCGCCGGTGTCGGCGGAGAAGAACTCAACCTTGCGACCGGCCATCTTGTTATCGTGCTGCTTCAGCCAGGTGAGCACGCCCTGTTCCATCTGGATGCCGCCCTGCGCCAAGCCGCCGGTCTTGACGGTCAGCAGGCCGAGCTTGAACGGCGCGGCCTGCGCGATGGCCGGCATGGGGAACTTGAAGGTGGCGGCCGCTGCGCCAGCGGCCGTGGCAGCCATGAATTTACGGCGGGTCAATTTTCGAGCCATTGCGTGTCCTCCCTCTGCCCCGATCGGGGCTGTCACATTTTGGGATAGCCTTGTCGGCCATTTTGTTGTCGGCCAACACGGCCGTATTTGGCGTATTGCAATGCGGGCCGCCGCGCCCACCTCGGCGGAGCGCCGCATCATCGGCTAATGTCTTCCATGATGTAAAGCCCGGCGACGCCTTAACCGTTTTGGCCGCGTGCCCCGGTGGGCAGGCGCGAGGCGACTATGGTAAGCTTACGGAGGAGGAGCTTGGCGGAGCGGAAATCATGGGGACCAACGGCTTTGAGGTGCGGCGGCTGTCCGGCGCCATCGGTGCCGAAATCCTCGGCATCGATCTTTCCGCCGCGCCCGGCCACAACACCGTCGCTGCAATTCGTCAGGTGTGGCTCGAGCACGGCGTTGTCTTCTTTCGCGAGCAGGATCTGCCGCCGGCCAAATTCCTCGACTTTGTTAAGCGGTTCGGCGAGCCGGTCGAGTATCCTTTCGTCAAGGGCATCGAGGGCTTCCCCGAGATCATCCCGGTGGTGAAGCGCGAGGATGAGACGCACAATTTCGGCGGCGTCTGGCACAGCGACACCGCCTATCTGGAACAGCCGCCCATGGGCACCATGCTGGTCGCGCGCGAGGTGCCGCCCTATGGCGGCGACACGCTGTTCGCCAGCGGCTATCTTGCCTATGAGACGCTTTCCGAGGGCATGAAAAGAATGCTCGACGGCTTGATCGCCATCAACTCCTCGGCCAAGGCCGATGTCACCCGCACGCGCGAGGACCGCATCCGCGACAGCGGCAGGACGGAAGCCAAGAAGGTATACGTCAGCGAGCATCCGGTGGTGCGCATGCATCCGGAGACCGGCCGCAAGGCGCTCTACGTCAACGTCGCGCACACGCTGCGCTTCAAGGACATGACGGAGGCGGAAAGCGCGCCACTGTTGAATTACCTGTTCCAGCACCAGATCCGGCCGGAATTCACCTTCCGCTTCAACTGGCGGGTGGGCTCGCTGGCGTTCTGGGACAATCGCTGCGTACTGCACAACCCGGTCAACGACTATCACGGCTTCCGCCGGGTGATGCACCGGGTGACGCTCGCCGGCGACACGCCGCACTGACCGGCGCGGCTGCGCGGGGGGACGATCCATAATAAGGCAATGAACTAAGTGAACGACGGATCGGAAATCACGCGCAGCGGGGAGACCGAGGGGCGCCGACACCGGCTTGCGCTCGGCATCGAGCGCATCGGCCTCATCGCGCTGCGCTTTCCGCTGGCCATCGCGGTCATATTGATCGCGCTGTCGGTTGCCGCCGGCTTCGGCATCGAGCGCATCAAGGTCGACGATTCGCTCAGCACCCTGTTCCGCTCCGACACGCCGGACTTCCATACCTACGAATATGTCACCCACCGCTTCCCGTCGGAAGAGTTCGATGAGCTGATCGGAGTCACCGGGCCCACGCTGCTCGAGCGCGGCACGCTTTCCAAGATGCGCGACGCGGTCATCGACCTGCAATTGATCGATGGCGTGCGCGGGCTGATCTCGCTGTTCTCGGCCCGGCAGCCGCCGGAACCGGGCAAGCTGCCGAAGGCGCTGTTTCCGGAGATCCTGCCCAAGGGCGCCGCCTATCAGGAGCTCGTCAAGCGGGTCAGATCGAACGAGATCATCCGCGGCAAGCTGTTGTCGAACGACGGCAAGCTCGCGCTTATCGTGCTGGCGCTCAAGCCGGAGGTGGTCGGCTCCAACGCGCTCGGCCGGGTGATCGGTGAAATCCGCCAGACGCTGCGTGAGGACCTGGCCGGCTCGGGCGTGCATGCCGAGCTGACCGGGGTGCCGGTGATCCAGCACGAGCTGCGCAACGCGGTCGAGCGGGACCGGATGATCTACAACACCTTCGGCCTGCTGGCCGGCTGCCTGATTGCCATCATGTTCTTCCGGCGGGTGTCGTACATGGTGGTGGCAGCCGGCCCGCCGCTGATCGCGATCCTGCTGGCGCTCGGCACGCTCGGCTGGTTCGGCTTCAAACTCAACATGTTCCTCAACGTGATGACGCCGCTCATCATGGTGATCAGCTTTTCCGACTCCATGCAGCTCACCTTCGCCGCGCGCGCGGCCATATTGCGCGGCGACAGCAAGCGCGACGCCTTCCGGCAGGCGATCCTCGTGGTAGGGCCGGCCTGCGTGCTCACCCATGCGACGGCGGCGCTGTCCTTCATCGCGCTGCAGTTCTCCCAATCCGACCTCATCCGCACTTTCGGCCAGGCCGGCCTGCTGGCGACCGTGATCGCGCTGTTCGCGGTGCTGATCATGGCGCCGACACTCGGCCTGCTACTGGTACGCGAGGAAGCGGATATCCAGGTGAAGGCCTCGACCGTCGACCGCTCGGTCGACTGGCTGCGCCGTTTCTGCGCCTGGATCGCCGGCAAGATGGTGCACCGGCCGCTGTTCTACACGGTGATCAGCGTGCTCGTGGTGTCCGGCCTGGGCTTCATCTACGCGCAGCTGCCGGCGCGCTATCGTCTCGCCGACCAGCTTCCAGACCGCGAGCAGGCGGTGCAGGCCGGAAACCTGATCGACGCCAAGCTGCATGGCGCCAATCCGATCGACGTGCTGATCCAGTTCCCCAAGGGCGCTTCGCTCTACGCGCCGCAGACGCTCGCCGTGATCGACGACGTGCAGAGCGCAGTCGAAAAGCAGAAGGGCATGGGCAATGTCTGGTCGCTCGCTACGCTGCAGCGCTGGCTGGCCGAGAAGGCCGGCCGCTCGGACGTCGCGACGCTGAAGGAATACGTCAGCATTCTGCCCAAGCAGATCATCAATCGCTTCATCGCGCCGCAGCACGACGCCGCCATCGTGCAGGGGCGCGTGGAGGACCTCGACGCCAGCAAGCTGCTGCCCGACATCAATGCGCTCGACCGTTCGCTCAACGCGGTGCGCGCGCGCCATCCGGACTTCAAGATTTCGGTGACGGGGCTGTCGGCAGTCGCCGCGCGCAACAGCGCGGCAATGATCGGCCGGCTGAACCGCGGCCTGACGGTGGAGATCGTGTTCGTTGCGGCTTTCATCGGGCTGGCGTTCCGCTCCTTCATCGTTATGCTGGCCAGCATCATGCCGGCCATCTTCCCGATCTTCGTGGCGGGCTCGATCCTGTGGCTGCAGGGCAAGGGGCTGCAATTCGCCAGTATCGTGGCGCTCATCGTGTCGTTCGGGCTCGGCTTGAGCGCCACCATCCATTTTCTGAACCGCATGCGCGAAGAGGACGATCCGGAGGACGATCCGGGTGCCGCGGTCGAGCGCGCGACGGTGCTGATGGGGCCGCCGCTGATCCTCACCTCGGTGGTGCTGGCCTGCGGCTTGGCAGTGACCGTGTTGTCGGACCTGCCGTCGCTCAGGTTGTTCGGTTGGCTGAGCGCGGTGGCCATGCTGGCGGCGTTGGTGGCCGACCTGACGATCCTGCGGCCGACCATCACTTTGCTGCGCATCATTGCGCGGCGGCTGCGCCGCGGCGTGCCGTTGAAGCCGTCTCCGAGTGCGCATGAGTCGGCCGCCGAGTCTTAGCGAAGCGAACCGGGTGGGTGCGCTTCGCGTGGAGCCGAGTCGGCGTTTCGCCCGCTCAGCCGCGCCACGCCAGGCGGATCGAGGCGCCGGTCAGCTTGCCGCCTCTCGAGCGGATGATCACCGACTGATGACGCCCGTGCGAGATCAAGGTCAGGCGCGCATTGAAATTGGGGTTCTGCACGTTCACCTCGATGCGGCCGCGCCGCGCGCGCCCGCT
>JARRNI010000161.1:0-8245 GCA_037385125.1 Pseudolabrys sp. | reverse complement strand
CCGTTGCGCTTTTGGCGCTGTTCATCGCGGCGCCGGCTGTGGCGCAGGAGAATATCGACGCCGGCAAGAGCCCCGCCAAGCTCTACCGGCAGGATTGCGCTATCTGCCATAAGAGCCCCTACGGCCTAGCCAAGGCGGGCGGCTCCGGCCTGGAGAGCTTTCTGCGGGTGCATTATACCGCGAGCCGCGAGTCGGCGGCGGCCATCGCCCGCTATCTGGTGGCGCTCGACCGCAAAGCGGCGCGCGAGCATGCCCGCCATGGGGCCCGCCATCACCGGGCCAAGGCCGACAAGCTGCCGCCGCGCCGGCCCGCCGCCGGCAAGGGCGACCCCAAGGCCGGCGCCAAGCAGGCGGGCAAGCCGGAGGCCAAGCCGGAGGCCAAGCCCGCGCACAAGCCGGTCGAAGCCGAGGCTGCGCCCAAGCCCAAGAGCGGCAGCGCCAAGACCGATGGTGCAAAGACCGACGCCGCTAAGCCGGCGGGCGCGACGTCGGTCAAGGCGCAAGCCAAGCCGGGTAAGAAGCCGGAAAAGAAGACGGACTGAGCCGTCCCGCGTTCGCTCAAGCTTCGCCGGTTGGCTTGTCGGCCGCTTCCTCGTGCGCGGCCTGTTCGCCTTCGGCTTCCTCAAGCGCCTGGCCGGCGCCTTCCTCGAAGAAGCTCTCCGCGGCGGCGGCCGCGGCGGCCGCTTCCTCTTCGGCTTCCGTGCGCGGCACGGTCACGTCCTCGCCGCGCGCGATGCGCTCGGCTTCCTCCTGGCTGCGCGCCACCGTCACCGTGATCGCCACCTCGACTTCCGGATGCAGCGCCAGCGGCACCTTGTGCTGGCCGATCGCCTTGATCGGCGCGTTGAGCGAGACCTGTGAGCGGGCGATGTCGGCGCCGTCGGCCTTGAGCAGGCCGGCGATGTCGCGGCTCGAGACCGAGCCGAACAGCTGGCCGGCTTCGCTCGCCTGGCGCAGCACCACATAGGTCTTGCCGTCGATCTGGGCGGCGAGCTTGCCGGCCTCGCCCTTCATTTCCAGGTTGCGCTTCTCGAGATCCGCCTTCATCTCTTCGAAGCGCGCCTTGTTCTCACTGGTGGCGCGCAGCGCCTTGCCGCGCGGCAGCAGGAAATTGCGGGCGAAGCCGTCCCGCACGCGCACGACGTCGCCCATCTGGCCGAACTTGCCGACGCGCTCGAGTAGGATCACTTCCATCGTCGTCTCTCCTTGATCTGAACCGTTCCGTTCGAAATTCGCAAATTTCCTTCAGGCGCCGGCCGGCGGCGGCCCGCGCATGCGCGCGATGCGCGCGCGCAGATCGATAACCGTCTCGGCGAGCCCCAGAAGGCTCAGCAGCAGGAGCGGCCAGCCGAACACCAACACGGCGGCATAGACACCGCCGAGCAGGAAGACACGCGCGCCCATGCCCTCGCTGATGGCGTGCAGCACCGCGAAGCCGAGCACGCCGAAGGCCATCACCAGTCCCGCGGTCACCACGCCGGCAACAATGCCGACGATGCTGCCGACGAAACTCAAGGCTATCGAGACCGCCAGCGCGCCGGCCAGCGGGCGCGGCAGGGCCATGGCCGAAATCTGCGGCCAGGGCCGCGTAAGGCGCCCCGAAAACTTCACGATGCGGCCGGCCAGCCACAGGTTGATCACATTGGTCATGGTGGCGAGCACTACCGCCGCTGGCGGAATGGCCGCTACCAGGAATTCGATGAGCTGATGCGCGTTGGAGACGCCGGGCACCTTCAAGGGCTCGCCAGCGTCATTGGTCTCGACCTTGAGGAGCTGGGCAAGCGCGTGGCGCAGGCCGTTGCGGAAGCTGTCGGCGTCAAGGCCGAAATTGGCGATTGCCACCACCACGACTAGGACGGCAATGAGCGCCGCCCACATCACCAGCCGCCCGGGCGGATACCATTCGAGCGGCGGCTCGCCACCGTTGCCGCCCGCCGCCGCCGGGCGCGCCAGCATGGCCAGATAGCCGAGCCACCAAGCGGGCAGGCCGGCGCTCACCAGGAAGGCAAAGAAGAACATCGAGCCGAAGGCGGCAGTGAGCGCGAGTGCGCCGGCAAGCGCGCCGATCAGTGCCGACCAGTGGCTCCAGCCGAGCGCCGCGATCATCATCGGCAGCGGTGCGAGATAGAACAGCACCACCGACAGCAGCGAGCCGGAGGTCACCGAGGCGAACAGCAATGCTGCCGCCAGGCCGGCGCCTATCCCAACGAGTCCGAACTGCATCATCACGAGCTGTCCCGCTCCTTTGAGCGGTTAGAGGCGGATCCGCGTCCGCCCCAACCATCGGCTTCCGGGTATCCCCGGCAGCCTTGTTTCAAATCCGGCCTTACCGGATCACATAGGGCAGCAGGCCGAGAAAGCGCGCGCGCTTGATCGCCTGCGCCATTTCGCGCTGCTTCTTTGCCGACACCGCGGTGATGCGGCTCGGCACGATCTTGCCACGCTCCGACACGTAGCGCTGCAGCAGCTTGACGTCCTTGTAGTCGATCTTCGGCGCGTTGGCGCCGGAGAACGGGCAGGTCTTGCGCCGGCGGAAGAACGGGCGGCGCGCGCCGCCTCCAGGTGAGAATGCCATGGTCTAGCCCTCCGCCGTCGTCGTTGCCGCCGCCGTCGGGGCGTTGCTGCTCGAGTCGTCGCTGCTTTCCTCGCGGCGCGGGCGGCGTTCGCCGCGGTCGCGATCGCCGCGGTCACGCCCGCCGCGGTCGTCGCGGTCGCGGTCCGACTTGCGCATCATGGCCGAGGGGCCTTCCTCGTGCTCGTTGACGCGGATGGTGAGATAGCGCAGTACGTCCTCGTGCAGCCGTTCCTGCCGCTCGACCTCGTTGAGGGCGGCCGCCGGCGCGTCGACATTGAGCAGGGTCATGTGCGCCTTGCGGTTCTTCTTCATGCGGTAGGTGAGGGACTTCAGCCCCCAGTATTCGGTCTTGCTGATCTTGCCGCCCATCTGCCCGATGACGCCGGACAGTTGCGCGGTCAATTCCTCGACCTGCTGCGCGCTCAGATCCTGGCGCGCCAGATAGACGTGTTCGTAGAGCGGCATGGATTGCCTTTCCTTTTTGGTCCCAATGGCCGCGATCCCGGCGCCAAGCCCCTCGAGCCCTTCGGGAAAGGCTCGAATGTTGCTCAAAGGCGGAAACACGGGACGCCGGACCCACCGGTCCTGCCGTTTCGGGGCGAAAAAGCTTTGAAAACAGCCGTCCGTTCAGCTCCCAACCGGGATCGACGAGCGCACGGTTTATAGGGATTTTTGCGGGAAAAGCAAGGCGTGCCCGAACCGCGGGTATCCCGTTCAGAGGGGCGCTTTCAGGCCGCCTGCGGCCCCGGCGTGCCGCCATCCTTCTATAGCCGGTCGGCGAGCTTGACCGCCACGTCCACTCCATCCCGGATTTGCCCGGCGGCCTGCGGGCTTTCGCTTTTTTCCCGGCGCATCTTGTTGAGCGCCGCCAAGAGGCGCTCCAGGTTTTCCGCCATCAGCTGCTGGCGGAAAGCCGGGTCGTGGCACGCGCGCGAGAGATCGTCCTCGCTCGGCAGGTCGCTCATCGCTCGGTCTCCCGGACGTTAACAAAAACCTTAGCCCATAGAGTAGCTTCGTTACCGCCAGCCCCTCAACTTGACAGAACCGTTTCCCCCGTGTCTTTCGGCCCGAAATTTGGGCACTTGACCGGAAAACGATGGTCACGCGCCGGGCAAATTCAGCCAAACAGAGCAGGGGCATGGCGGTCGCTGTCGTATTCCCGGGCCAGGGCAGCCAGGCGGTCGGCATGGGCAAGGGCCTGGCCGATAATTTCCCGGCCGCGCGCGCGGTGTTCGACGAGGTGGACGAGGCGCTGGGCGAAGCCTTAAGCCACGTCATTTTCGATGGCCCCTCCGATACGCTGACGCTCACGCAGAATGCGCAGCCGGCGCTGATGGCGGTGTCGCTCGCCGTCATGCGCGTGCTGGAGGCGGAAGCGGGACTCGATCTTGCGCGCGACGCGCAATTCGTCGCCGGCCATTCGCTCGGCGAATATTCCGCGCTCGCCGCTGCCGGCACCTTCAGCCTGGCCGACACCGCGCGGCTCTTGCGCATCCGCGGGAGCGCCATGCAGAAGGCGGTGCCGGTCGGCGTCGGCGCCATGGCGGCGCTGCTTGGTCTCGAATTCGACGCAGCCGCCGCGGTCGCTCAGGAGGCCGCGCAAGGGCAGGTTTGCCAGGCCGCCAACGACAATGGCGGCGGCCAGGTGGTGGTATCGGGGGACAAGGCGGCGGTCGAGCGCGCCGTCGAACTCGCCAAGGATAAAGGCGCCAAGCGCGCCATGCTGCTGCCAGTGTCCGCGCCTTTCCATTGCGCGCTGATGCAGCCGGCCGCCGAGGCGATGGCGGAGGCCCTGTCGAAAGTGAGCGTCGAGGCGCCGGCCGTGCCGGTTGTCGCCAACGTGCTGGCGCAGCCGATTCAGGAGCCGGCGGCGATCGTCGATGCGCTGGTCAAACAGGTCACCCGCACGGTGCGCTGGCGCGAGTCAGTCGCCTTCATGGCCGAAGCGGGCGTCACGCGCTTCTATGAAGTGGGCGCCGGCAAGGTGCTGAGCGGATTGATCAAGCGCATCGCCGCGGGTGCAAGCGCAAGCGCCGTCGGCACGCCTGAAGATGTTGCCGCTTACACAGCTGGAGCAGGGAGCAAGTCGTGATGTTCGACCTGACAGGCAAGACCGCGCTGGTGACCGGCGCCACTGGCGCCATCGGCGGCGCGATCGCGCGCGCGCTGCATGGGCAGGGCGCCACCGTCGCGCTCTCCGGTACCCGCCGCGACGCGCTCGACGCGCTCGCCGGCGATCTCAACGAGCGCGTCCACGTGCTGCCCTGCGATCTCGCCGACGCCGCCGCAGTCGAGGCCCTGGTGCCGGCCGCGGAAGAGAAGATGGAAAAGCTCGACATCCTGGTCGCCAATGCCGGCGTCAACCGCGACAACCTCTTCGTGCAGATTTCCGACGAGGACTGGGACAGGGTCATCGCGGTCAACCTGACCGCCACCTTCCGTCTCACCCGGGCGGCGGTGAAGGGCATGATGCGCCGCCGCTTCGGCCGCGTGATCGGCATCTCCTCAGTGGTCGGCTTCACCGGCAATCCAGGGCAGGGCAACTACACCGCCTCCAAGGCCGGCCTGGTCGGCATGATGAAGTCGGTGGCGGCCGAATACGCCCGGCGCAACGTCACCGCCAATTGCATCGCCCCCGGCTTCATCGCCTCGGCCATGACCGACAAGCTCAACGACAAGCAGCGCGAAGCGATTCTCGCACGGGTGCCGGCGGCCAAGCTGGGAACGGGGGAAGACATCGCGGCGGCGGCGGTTTATCTCGCCTCCGACCAGGCCGGCTACGTCACCGGGCAGACCCTCCATGTCAACGGCGGGATGGCAATGATCTGATGGACGATGATCTGAGATGTGCAGTCCGCAAAACAGGGGATTGTTTCGGGCGCCGGTTTGTGCGCAAAAGAGCGGGAAAGGCGTGGCTTTTCAGGGAGTAGAGGGCTAGGCTCACACTGCTAGTCAACCGTTTTGAAGTGTGGTAACCGGATTTCGGTCCGGCTGGGGCGGCCGATGGCGGATGTCTCAAAAAGGTCCTCCGCGCGTTCGAACTGTCTCACCAGCGTCAACCACGACGAGGCCATGCCGCCATGGTTGCGACCCGACGAATCCGGTCGCAGCCCAATCTAAGAAGCACGAGGTTGGAACGATGAGTGACATTGCCGAGCGGGTGAAAAAGATCGTCGTGGAGCACCTTGGCGTCGAAGCTGAAAAGGTGACCGAGCAGGCTAGCTTTATCGATGATCTTGGCGCCGACAGTCTCGACACCGTCGAGCTCGTGATGGCTTTCGAGGAGGAATTCGGCTGCGAGATTCCCGATGACGCCGCGGAAACCATTCTAACCGTCGGCGATGCGGTCAAATTTCTCGAAAAGAATGCAAAAAGCTGAGCGCGCGCTTAAGCGTCCGCTTCGAAACGCATACATAGACGTTGGCTCGTCGGCCGTGCCCCGCTAGAGCGGAGCATGCGGCCTCGAGCGTGTCTGGAACCCGGCTATGAGACGTGTCGTCGTTACCGGTATGGGAATGCTGACCCCGCTGGCCTGCGGCGTCGAGCCCACCTGGGCGCGCATCCTCAAGGGCGAAAGCGGCGCCCGCCGGGTCGAGCGCGTCCCGGTCGATGATCTCTCCTGCCGCATCGCCTGCACCATCCCGCACGGCGACGGCTCGGACGGCACCTACAATCCCGATCAGTGGATGGAACTGAAGGAGCGGCGCAAAGTCGACGACTTCATTGTCTATGCCATGTGCGCGGCGCGGCAGGCGCTCGACGACGCCGGCTGGAGGCCGCAGAGTTACGAAGACCAGACCGCGACCGGCGTGCTGATCGGTTCCGGCATCGGCGGCATTGAGGGCATCGCCGACACCGCCATCCTCATGCACGAGAGGGGCCCGCGCCGCGTGTCGCCCTTCTTCATCCCGGGCCGCATCATCAATCTCGCCGCCGGCTACGTATCGATCGAGTTCGGGCTGAAGGGCCCCAACAGCGCGGTGGTGACCGCCTGTTCCACCGGCGCGCACGCCATCGGAGACGCCGCCCGGCTGGTAGCCCTCGGCGACGCCGATGTGATGGTGGCCGGCGGCACCGAGTCTCCGGTCAACCGCTTGGCGCTCGCCGGTTTCGCCGCGCTGCGCGCGCTGTCCACCGGTTTCAACGACGACCCGATCCACGCCTCGCGCCCCTATGACAAGGACCGCGACGGCTTCGTGCTGGGAGAGGGCGCCGGCGTCGTGGTGCTGGAGGCGCTCGAGCACGCCAAGGCGCGCGGCGCCAAGATCTATGCCGAGGTCACCGGCTACGGCCTGTCGGGCGACGCCTATCACATCACCGCGCCGGCGCCCGACGGCGACGGCGCCTATCGCTGCATGGCCGTGGCCATGAAGCGGGCCGGCATCACGCCCGACGACCTCGATTACATCAACGCCCACGGCACCTCGACCCCCATGGGCGACGAGATCGAGCTCGGCGCGGTGGAGCGCCTGGTCGGCAACGCCGCCGGCCGCATCTCCATGTCCTCGACCAAGTCCAGCATCGGGCACCTCTTGGGCGCGGCCGGCGCGGTGGAGGCGATCTTCTCCATCCTGGCCATCCGCGACGGGTTCGCGCCGCCGACCATCAATCTCGACAACCCATCGGTCGAATCGCCCATCGACCTGGTGCCGCACCAGGCCCGCAAGCGCGAGATTTCCACCGCGCTGTCGAATTCCTTCGGCTTCGGCGGAACCAACGCGTCTCTCGTCTTCCGCCGCTACGCGGAATAGCGCAGGATGCCGTCAGGGCGCGTGCCGCCCTCTCGCTTTCGCCATAATCTTTGTTTCCTGACATGCGAAAGCTTTTGCTAGTTTCGGTCAGGCGCGCGCCCGCAGTGGCGGCGCATGGCCGTGCGGTCTGACAGGAGTGTGTTTGAAGTGCCTCTGCCGGTGCTGAAAGGAGCCGACCGTTGAGTGCCCCGCAGGGCGGCGATGAACGCGGGCGCGCGGGCGCGCCCGGCCATGGCGGCCGTGCCAGCAAGCCCGGGCCGAGCGCGGTTCCGCCGCTGCCCAGCGACCGCCCGCAGCCGCCGCGCTCCCCGCGCGTCGCGCTCGAGCCGGAACGCGTGCCGCTGCCGCGCCGGCGCTCGAAGCGCGTGCGCCACCCGCTGGTTATCGCCGGCAACGCCGTCTTCATGGTGCTGGTGCTGGTTTCGGTCATCGTTGGCGCCGCGCTCTATATCGGCAAGCAGCGCTTCGACGCGCCCGGCCCCTTGCCCGCCGCCAAGGTGGTCAACATCCCGCGCGGGCTCGGCATCAAGGGCATCGCCATGCTGTTGCAGCGCGAGGGCGTGATCGACCAACCCTATGTGTTCATCGGCGGCGTCATGGTGATGAAGGCGCGCGGCGGCCTCAAGCACGGCGAATACAAGTTCAAGCAGCACGCCAGCCTCGCCGACGTGGTCGACACCATCATTCAGGGCAAGGTGGTGCAGCATACGCTCACGCTGCCGGAGGGGCTGACCTCCGAGCAGATCGTGGCGCGGCTTTTGCGGGACAACGCGCTCGCCGGCCGCATCAAGGAAATCCCGCCAGAAGGCTCGCTGCTGCCGGAGACTTACAAGTTCACGCGCGGCGAGACGCGCGAGCAGATGATCAAGCGCATGCAGCGGGCGCAGCAGCGCCTGGTCAAGGATATCTGGGCGCACCG
>JARRNI010000160.1:0-8254 GCA_037385125.1 Pseudolabrys sp. | reverse complement strand
CCGCAATGGCCGCGACCTCGGCGAACTCGGTGCGCAGCCGCTCGGCCGTTCCCGCCTCGGGCGCCGCTTCAGCCGCAGCCGCTGCAGAAGCGGCCGGCGCAGGCTCGGGCGGCGCATCGGCCGTTGCCGGTCCAGCGGCGGCCGGCTCTTGCGGCTCGGTCGGCTGATCCTCGATCCGTTCGGTCTCGTTCGTTGCCATGGCGTGGCTCCTTTTGGGTGTCAGGTTGATGAGCGCGCGCGCTGGCGCGGTGCCGTCGAGCTCGGCGGCCATGTCGGCAACAGCTACGTCGATCGTGCCGAGCCGGTCGGCAAGACCGGCGCGGATGGCGAGCTCGCCGCGATAGATGGCGGCATTCGTGCCCCACACGGTCTCGGCGGTCAGACCGCGGTTGGCGGCAACCAGGCCGCAGAACTCGGAATAGAGCCGGTCGATATCGGCCTGGATCGTGGCGCGGGCGCGCTGCGAGAGCGGTTCGTGGGCGTTGCCGTCGACTTTGTGTTCGCCGGCAAAGACGAACGTCCAGGCGAAGCCTGCCTGAGCGTCGGCTCCGCTCTCGTCGACATGAACGGCGACCACGCCGATCGAGCCGACCTCGCCGGTGCGCGTGACGTAGAGCCGATCGGCGGTGCTGGCGATGGCATAGGCAGCCGACAATGCGCTCTCGCTGGCGACCGCCCAGAGCGGCTTGCCGCCCGCGCTTTTGATGGCCTGGATCTGCTCGATCAGATCGAACAGGCCGCCGACCTCGCCGCCAGGGGAGTCGATATCGAGAATGACGCCGCGCACGCTGGCGTCGTCCATCGCCGCGGCAATGGCATCCGCAATGTCTCCATAGGCCTGAAGGCCGCTGGCCGCATCGAGGTAGCCCGAGCGGCTCACCAGCGTGCCGACCACCGAGACCACCGCGATCTGCTCAGGCGTGACCGACGTGAGAGGTGCCGGGTCGGCTTCCCGGCCGACCACCTCAAGGGCGCTGCCGGTAAGCCGCGGTCCGAGGACGCCGAGAATGATCTCGAGCTTGGCGCGCGCGATCATCAGCGGCGTCCCGAACACGCGGGAGGCCACATGCGGGAGGTCTAGCATTCTATTGGTTCCGTAGCGTACAGCGGCTAAACTGGCGTGATTTCGATCGAGAATTGACCTGAATCAAAAGGCCAGAATCGGATCGAGCCAAGTTTGCTCGCATGCCAAGCATCGCGTTCTTATGTCCGGTCAAGCACATTCACACGCACGCCTGGATTGCCGATGAACTTCAGGCAAGCGCTGGCGAGAAAGACTATGTGAGCGTGAACTGTATAGCTTGCCAACGAACTCACATGGTCAACCTACGGACGGGCAAGGTATTGGGCAGCGAAAGATCAGCCGGCTCTCGTGGCACTTAATCCAATGTCCCGGTAATGGCGTTGGGGGGCACGGCACTAGGCTTCGACTGGAAGTCAATCCCAAGCGATTGTTCACGCGCCTTGTCGGCCGCAATTTCGGCGTCGACCTGCTCGGCGTCATAGCCGCGCTCGGCGAGCGCCTGCGTGCGGCTCTTCAGGCCGGCATCGATCTGCTCTATCTCGGCGCGCGCGTCTTTCAGCGGGTCGACCCAGTCCCATTTCGGCGGCAGCCAACCGCAGGCGAGATACTCGCGCCGGCGCCGGTCGTAACCCGGCAGATCGAGTGCGCCTGCGAGCACCGCGGTGTCCATCCAGCGCGCCCAGACCTGCCGGCAGAACTGCCAGACGATCACGGCATGCTGGTAGGCTTCGATCCGCCGGCGGAACTCGAGCAGCGCCAGGCGCGAGTTCGAGTAGTTCGCCTTGAGCATGTCGTTCGACAGGTACGCGTAGGGTACGCCCAGGGCCGCCGAGACCTGCAGTAGCGTCCGGTACTGGAACGGCTCATAAGTTTGCCCTGATTCCGCCGGTGCCGAGGTCTGCACCTCCTCGCCCGGCTCCAGCATGGTGATCTGCCCCGGCTGCAGGTCGATGGTGCGCTCGTCGTTCTCGTCGCGGCCTTCGGCTGCATCGAGCGGCTCGGTCGGCGCCGGCGTCGTGATGAACAGCGCATGCATCGCCGCGACCTTCTTCCGGTCGAGTTCGGCGTCGTCGTACTGATCGAGAACGCCCTCGTGCTCCCAGCGCTTCAGGCGCTTGACCTTATCAGGGGTGCATCTGGATTTGAGCACGCACGTCGCGCAGGCCGTGATGTTGCGGTAGTGATCGATATTGTCGCGCCGATTGGCGCGCACCTTTCCCTTGGTCAGGAACTCGCCCGCAGGGCAGGTGTAGCGGTCGTTCTCGGACACTCTATCAAATCAATGCGTTTCCACACAGGCTGGACCCAGCTGCGACATCGTGGTGGGTATCTGGTGTCGTAGCGAAGCAGGGTTCGGCCACTACCAGCGTCACAATGTTGTCTCTTGCAAACCCGCCACTAAGGCTGGGACACCAATTTCTCAAAAGTGATCTCTTTTGATCAGCTTTGTTGCGGACGCCGTGAAAATCTAACTTGAGAAATCCTTGGGCACTGAGACGCCACTCTTCGCTGCCTCCCATCCGGATGTGCACCCGCCCTGGCCCCCATCCTCGGCGGATGCCTTCATTCATTCTGGCGCTCTTGAGGAGATTGACATGGACAAAATGGATCGATTCCTACACCACGCGAATCTTGAACGATTCCGCAAGCAACTCGCGAACACAGCGGACGAAGCGCAGCGACGGACCTTACTTGAGCTGTTGAACGCCGAAGAGGCCAAAGACAAGCCGATCGCAGACGGTACGCATTAAGGGGCGGACATGCGTTTGATGCATGTCAACGCGCCTGGGCTGTATAGCCCTAATCTAGTTTTTGCTCCAGAAAACCCGGAGGATGACCAAATGCCTCCCCGCCAAGTGAGTTTCAGAAGGACCGCCGCAAGGAGGCCGTGTGAAAACACCGAAGCGAGCCGACGCGATAGGATAGCTGTTCCTCTTAACCTGCTTTTGAGTGAGGAAAGTTTCTTCAATGGGTTAGTCTTTCAAGCCTGATAAAAAGTTATTCTAGCCGATCATGGGCTTGCTGAGTTTTCACACGGCCTGCGCAAGGAGGTCTTTCTTTTTGCTGCGGTGCGTTGGTCGCTAATGGCCCTCCGCGACATGTTGCATCGCTGCGGCATTTCGGGAGCAAACGGGGCATAGCGGAAGTTGATCGGCCGCCACCCGTTGCGGAAACCGACGCGCGTGACCCGGGGCGGACACGAGCCCTTTCGTCGCGACGTCTATGACGTGACCGACACCTCCACCTCCATCCGCAGAAAAGCATCGCTGATACTCAAGAAGTCGCCCGACACAGGAACGACTTGGCTGATATCACGTGCGACCGCAACGGGGATCAGATTGCCTCCGCCGACGCTGCGGTTGGTCGGGTCGAAGGTGATCCAGCCCGCGCCCGGGACAAAAACTTCCGCCCAGGCATGGGTCGAGCCCAGACCGCTCGAACCCACATGTCCCTGATGCGGATTGTGGAGGTAACCGGAGACGATGCGCGCGCCGAAGCCGAGGCTGCGCACGGATTCCGCGAACAATATTGCAAAGTCGCGGCACGAGCCCCAGCCACGGTCGAGTGTTTGGGTCGGCGACTGGGTGCCCTCGATCTCGCGACTCTGATATTGGATGCGTTGCGCGACGCCGGCATTCAGGTCCTTGAGTAGTGATAGCGTGTCGGTCGGATTGCCGCGAACAAAGCCTCTTGCCCAGTTCTGCAATTGCGCCATTGGATCTGAATATTGCGGGATTGTCAGCGCGCCGAGGTCGGTCCACTCGTCGTCTGAATAGCGAAACGGGTAGTAGATAGCCGAAGCGGCGATGTTAAAAACAGGCCAAGCAGCCGCGTTAAGCAGGATATCCGCCACACTGTCGATTACGAGCACATCGGTCATCGTCGCGAACGTGGCCGTGGCGACGGCATTGTTGAAGACATCATGCGCCCATGTCGTCGCCGCGACCGGCGTGATCGACAAATTGTGTGACATCAAACGAAGGTCGCGGCTTTCGCGTGGACGAAGTACCAAGCGGTGCGGCGTGAGGCTCACGGGCTGACGGAAACGATAGATGGTTTTATGATGAATTCGTAGCGCGGCCAATGTCAACTCCAACATTACCGGCGAGAAGCGCGGTTAGAGGTTAGGCTACGCCATTTGGGCGCAAGACGCACTTATTCATTGCATCACGCGAAAACGCTTGTCGTGAGCACAAGCTTGTTTTTGGGCGCGATCCGCTCACACAGAAAGCGTGATCGGTGCGGGCGGAATAGGACGAGCATCCGCAAATGACCCTGGCTGTGTGAAAGCGCACTGCGTCGTGTGATTCTCCGTGTGGTGATTCTATGCTGCGGAGGATCGGATGAAGCGCTTTGTTGAGGGCACGGATCGTAGACAGAGCACGCTGTTTCCGGAGTATTTGGACGACTGGATCGACGAGAACAATCCGGTTCAGGTTATTGATGTTTTTGTCGATGAACTTGACCTCGGGGAGCTGGGATTCGACGGGGTCGCGCCTGAGGCAACTGGCCGACCTTCGTATCATCCTTCGGTCCTGCTGAAGCTCTACATCTACGGCTATCTCAACCGAGTCCAGTCGAGCCGCCGGCTTGAGCGCGAGGCATTGCGCAACGTTGAGGTGATGTGGCTGACGGGGGCCGCCTCGCTCCTGATCACAAGACGATTGCCGACTTCCGCAAAGACAATGGCGGCGCCCTTGGTCAGGTCTGCGCCCGCTTTATCATGCTTTGCCGGGCTCTCGGTCTGTTCGGGGAAGCCAGCGTCGTGATCGATGGCAGCAAGTTCAAGGCCGTGAACAATCGCGACAGGAACTTCACGCGGGCAAAGATGGACCGGCGCATGGCGCAGATCGAGGAGAGCGTTGCCCGCTACACGCAGTCCACCGCGACAAAGGCGAACGGCACCTTGGCTCTGATCGAGCCCGTGTATTGACGCTCCACCCCGCACGACGCTTTGCCCTGCTTCAAGAAGCCAGTCTCGTCGATGACCAGAACGGCGTCTTCGTCGGCCATTGTTTCCAGAAGGAGCTTGCGCTGGGTACTTACCGCGCTGGAAGAGTGCGGTCTGTTCTGAGCATACTCTTCTGAACAGACATAAAGTTTTCTAAAAACACGACGTCAAACGGGTTGACTACCACGTCACGCCGCCTAGGCATTTTGGTCCTCCTGGGTGTCAAAAGACATAGTTCAGGTCGGACCACTTCAAAGGGGGAGGATCAGCGTTGCCGACCAGTCGGCGGGCGTTTCTCGCCTTTGGGACCTCTAGGCATAGGGTGGCACCTCGACCAGCGTACCGATTAGCCGCAATAACGCCTGCTGCTCCGGCCCATTTCCGTTGCGCAGGAACTCACCCAATTCAATGTGGGACAGGCGGCCACCGGATGGCCCATTGGGTTGGTGAATGACGAACGCCCGCCCATTAGTGGGCTCGCGTCCGAGATACCATGAATCGCCACTCGGACTTCGATAAAGCTCCCGCCTCTCCGACATGCTGACTCCCTTCTACCCCAGCATATAGTAGCAAATGGCGTCCTGCGAGAGTGCAACTCGGTCAAAATTCAAACTGTAACACTACCCCCGTTCTGAGAGAGGTTGACGACACCTCGATTCTCAGGACGGGGCTCCCCACCCGCTTTACTCTCGATAGCCTACCGGCCCCTCGGCTCGGGTCCGCGGAGCGGGCTGAAGCGCAGCGACTTTGTGCTCTGGCCTTTCGCTGCCGGTCTGCATGTCCGATGTGACGGTGATTTTGGAGGGGTAAGATGGGGTAATGGGCCAGCAGTTTGTGGATAGCTGAAGATTTTAGTGTCCGGCGATCTGCGGGCGCCGAATATTCCATCGCGCCTTCCGCTGTATTCAGCCGCCCAGTCCGGTAGCCGTTGCGGTAGCCTTGGCCTGACTGCGCGCCATGCTCGTAGTAATCCCGCCCAATTGCATCGGCGGCCTCGCCCTCAAGCGCCTCCTCGACGTTCAGCCGGGTCGCCAGCTTGACCAGTTCGTCCTTCGCGGAGGCTGTGGAAAGACGCCCTTCAATCAATGCCGTCAGCCCTTCACGCGCGCGCGGCGAAGCAGGTATCCGCGTTGCCATGGGGTGCGCCTTTGCCGGGCTCGCCAAAGCCCGTTTGCTGATTCACTTGATCCGCAAAGGATGCACCCCGCCAAATTTCCAGCAACTATAGGACTTCACCATAACGTGACCATTCCCGCCGCTCCTTCGGCCGCATCTCTCGCTCCCTCCGCTCAAGCCCCGAGCGCAGGGAATCACGACTTTGGATTCGCGCAAACCGCAAACTGAATTTGCAAGGAATTGGCCCCAAAAGCGCCAAAGCCGGCAAATCTAAATCCGGTCTTCTGCTCAATCATCGTTGAAAATCAGCTGGATATGAATTCTTCACGGGCGACTAACTAGAGCGATAGACGCACTGTTCTCATCCGTTCCCGCGATGGTCGCCGAGATCATCACGAATGAATCCTCGACAACCGGCTCCGGTTCGAGCGAGTCGGACCAGGAGAATCAAAAGTAGCTATGCGGCGGAATGACCCATGCGGCGGTCGCAACCGCCGCACATTGCGGTAGCAGCGTTGGCGTATAAGGTGCCATGAAATGAACCTAACCGGCGCTGCTACCGGTATTCTCAGCCACACACGAGCTAAATCTTGGCGGAGCGGATCGGGCGCGTTGATCGCCTTCCGAGCAACCGATCGAACTCCCTCTTTGAAACGCCGTAACACTCGCACGAGCGCTGGATTAGGCCGCGGCGATCGATGATCGTGACGTTGCCGCGTTTATAGCGGATGAGGCCCGCCCGTTGCAGTGCGCCCCCCGCAGCGGTCACGCCGGTCCGCTGCACCCCCAGCATCATGGCGAGGAACTCCTGCGTGAGCAAAAACTCATCTGAGTGCATGCGGTCGTGCGTCATTAAGAGCCAGCGGCAACACCGCTGCTCTAGGGAGTGAAAGTGATTGCACGCGGCCGACTGGGCGACTTGGTTGAAGAAGGCGTGGGCATAGTGGAGCATCACCGTTCGTATCGAGTCGCTTTGCCTCAGTTCCTTTTCAAACAGCGTTGCCTTCATTCGCAGGCCAGCGCCAGGAACCTGGACATAAACGTTTGTCGGCGCCCTATTGTCGCCGAATACGATGGGTAGCCCGACCACGCCCTCGTTGCCGATCGTTCCGACCTCGGCCGCGTCGCCGTTCTTCATGGTGTTAACCAGGGAGCCGACGCCGGTCTCGATGAAATAGACAAACTCGATAGGCTTGTTGGCGCGATAGAGGGATTGTTTATACTCCAGCGGAATACGGTTAAGATGCGGGCGAAGCCGTTGGTAATCTCTGGGCGGCAGCAAACCGAGTAATCGGTTGGCATGCGGCTCCAAAGCCCTGCGTCGGGCCACCATTTCACTGCTCCTTGGTCGTGTGCAAACGTTTCACGCGGCAGGTATTACCACCACCGCCGCTCGTCTCCGGCCATTTTTTGGCTCTCGCCGGATCTCGTCGTCGTCGCCAGTGGACGGATCGTCCGTGAAGGCTGCGCCCAATTGACGCTTGAGGCAAGGCCGAGATCTCGTATCGGAGATTTCCTAGCGATCTCGCTTGGCTATAGAGGAATGACAGGGCGTTGCCCGTTACGGCGTTGCCTGCCTACAATGTCTGTCATCGGACATATTGCTCGACTCCTTCGGCAGCGAGGCGTAGCCTATGGGAGCGATCCGGTCGCAGTGCCAAAGGATTGTTGATGCGCTTTAGGTGGCTTGGCCCCCTCCCCAATCCCCGAAGCCGGCCGCCCTCTTAGTGCATAGTTCTTCCGACGGTCGCGCGGTCCGGCCGCCGTTTCTCCTTCGTGCGGAGGACACATCATGGATGATTCCGTGAAAGGGTTCATCGAGCGCCAGAATATCGCGCATTACATTGATCAGCTCAAAATCGAAACCGATCCCGTTCGGCGCGATATGCTCTCGAAACTGTTGGCCGAAGAGGAGGCGAAGCAGATCAAAGCCGCAACTTGATCCGACTGGCTACAAGGCTTTGTCACCATCACTGCGACTTAATATGGGACATAGGACGCCATTCATCGCTTCAGCTTGGCTTGGCGACAATGGGTGGCAATACGCGGTTCGTCTGTGCGAGGAACAGGGACATATGGTCAAGCGAACCGTTGATCGTAGGACCAAGACCAGCCGACAGGGCTCCTTCGATCCGAAGATCTTTCTCAACACGGAAGGCGGC
>JARRNI010000159.1:0-8287 GCA_037385125.1 Pseudolabrys sp. | reverse complement strand
GACAATGACCTGGGGCGGCATCGTGGTCCCGTCGATGGTGGCCCTGGCGCTCTACATACTCCTGAACGGCGAGCGGCGCCTGACGATCATCATACCGGTGTCAGTCGGCGTGCCTCTTGCGCTCTATCTCTTCTTCCTCAAGGTGGCGCTGGTGCCGATGCCGCTTGGGATCTTTGAAAATTACTTCTTCTAGGGTCCGCTGAAGATGCTTGACAATCTCGCCACGGCGTTCTCGCTAGTCGCCAATTATCAGAGCATTCTTGCCTTGATGTGCGGCATCGCGATCGGCGTCGTCGTCGGCGCCGTTCCGGGAATGACGTCGACGATGGGCGTCGCGTTGACCCTTCCGTTCACATTTACGCTTTCGCCGGTGACCGGCATTCTTCTTCTGCTGGGTGTTTACAAAGGCGGCGTCTATGGCGGCTCGATACCGGCCATTCTGGTAAAGGCGCCGGGAACGCCGGCGGCGGCATGCACGGTTCTCGACGGCTATCCGCTGGCCCGCAAGGGCGAGGCCGGCCGGGCTCTCGACATGGCGCTCTATGCCTCCTGTTTCGCCGATCTCGTCTCCAACCTCTCGCTCATTCTGTTTGCCGGCGCGCTCGCGCAGCTTGCGCAGCGTTTTGGACCGCCGGAATATTTCACCCTGATCGCCTTTTCGCTGACCATTATCGCCAGTGTTTCGGGCGATCGCCTGTCGAAAGGCCTGGTCTCGGCAGGGCTCGGATTGATTTTCGCGACGATCGGGCTCGATCTGATTTACGGCACCAACCGGTTCGTATTCGGCAATACTGATCTCATGGCCGGGCTGAGCTTCATTCCGGTGCTGATTGGTCTGTTCGCCCTGCCGGAAATTCTGGACTATTACAGCCAGCGGGCGACCGGCGAGAAGACGGTCTTCGATCCGGGCAAAAGCCACGCCAGCTATGCCGACTTCCGGCGCTGCTTCAAGACCATCGTGCGCGGCAGCCTGATCGGCGTCATTATGGGCGCCATCCCGGGCATAGGCGGCGCACCGTCGGCGTTCATGTCCTATTCGGAAGCCAAGCGGACGTCACCGCGATCGGGAAATTTCGGCAAAGGCGAGCTGGAGGGTGTAGCGGCGGCCGAATCCGGAAACAATGGCGTAGCCGGCGCGACCATGATCCCGTTGCTCGCGCTCGGCATTCCGGGCGACGTTATCACGGCGGTTATTCTTGGCGCTTTCATGATTCACGGGCTGCGACCCGGTCCGCTGCTGTTTCAGCGGAATATCGACATGATCTACGCCATTTTCATGGGCATCGCTCTTTCCTCGGTCTTCCTGTTCGTCATCGGCAAGGGCGCGATCCGGATCTTTCGCCATATCGCCTCGATTCCCTATTCGGTGCTGTTCCCGGTGGTTCTGGTGCTCTGCGTCTACGGCGCCTTCGCGATCAATCACTCCTTCTTCGACATTCTCGTCATGATGGTGATGGGTATCATCGGCTTCATCATGCTGCGCTTCGACATCCCCTCTGCGCCGTTCCTGATCGCGTTCATTCTGGGGCCGCTGCTAGAGGATAATTTCCGCCAGTCGCTGCTGCTCTCGCGCGGCAGCTTGGACATATTTTTCCGCAACGGGATCACCTGGACATTCTGGGCGTTGACGGCCGTGTCTATCGCCCTTGTCGTCCGCCGCAACTGGAAGGGCGAAAAGGCCGAAATCGAGCGGGAATCGATGGAAGCCCCGAAGGCGTGAGCGCGGAGAATCGAATGATCCGCGTCGAAGCGGCGGATCACGTCACGCGCGTGATCCTCAATCGCCCTGAAAAGAAGAACGCCCTGAACTGGGACATGATCCCGCTGCTCGCGGACGCCATTCGCGATGCGGAGACGGACGCAAATTGCCGCTGCGTCGTCATTGCCGGGGAGGGCGATACCTTCTGCACCGGACGCGACCTCGGCGCGGGCAAGGGGCGTGACGGCGAGCTCGAAGACCTTCTTGTCGACGACGATGCCTATCTCGCCATTTTTGAGGCGCTGCGGACGCTCTCCAAGCCCTCTGTGGCGGTGGTGCGCGGTCATGCGGTTGCCGGCGGTTTCACCCTGGCGATGGGTTGCGACTTCGTCATTGCCGAGCGCTCGGCGCAGTTCGGCGCGCTGGAGATGCGCGGCGGCTTCCCCGCCGCCGTCAATACCGCGATCCTGGCCCACCTTGTCGGCCCGCGGCAGGCCCTCGAACTGTTGCTGTCGGCGGACACTTTTTCGGCAGAGCACCTGCATGGCATGGGACTCGTCAATCGACTTGCGGACGGGCCGGAGGCGTTGCAGCAGGCAGCCGACGTCATGGTGCAGGGGCTGACCGAGCTGCAGCCGGTCGCGGTGCGGCTCACGAAAGAGACGCTGCGCGCGGTCTCGACCATGCCGCTTGGCGAGGCCCTGACCGTATCGAAGCAACTCAACGCGCTGCTGATGGCATCCGGCCGCATCGACAAGGCGGCCGAGATCTTCGCCCGCGGCAAGAAAGAGCGGGCGAAGAAACAGAAATCGTGACGGATGCGGACGCCTACCTGGTTTAGCTCCGCATCATCAGCCAGTCGACCGCGACCGCTCCTTCGTCGCTGGCCAGCACAGGGTTCAGGTCCAACTCGGCCAAGGTGCCTGCAGTTGCCGCGCCGAAGCGGGAGACGGCGGCGATCAATTGCGCAAGCTTCTGCCGGTCAACGGCAGGTTTGCCGCGCACGCCGTCGAGAAGCCGCGCGCCCTTGAGATTTTCCAGCATGAAGAGCGCCTGGTCTTCGGTCACGGGCGCGGTGTGGAACACGACGTCCTTTTGGACCTCCACCAGAATGCCGCCGAGGCCGACCATGAGAACCATGCCGAAAACCGGATCGTCGCGCAGGCCGATAACCAGTTCGACCGAGCCCCTTTTCATCTCCTGCACCACGACGCCCGATATGCGCGCGGCGGGATCGGCCGCTTTCGCGTTGGCAATAATGCGCCCGAACGCCTCCCTGACCGTCGCCGCGCCGCCGAGACCGATCTCGACGCCACCGGCTTCCGTCTTGTGGAGGATGTCGGGCGATTCGATCTTCATTGCGACGGGACAGCCGAACGCCTCGGCGGCCTGCACGGCCGCGTCCGCATCGGCGCAAAGGCGCACGCCCGCCAAAGGCACGCCGGCTTTCTCCAGAATCTCGGCCGCTTCGGTGGTCGCGACCGCGCCCGACCCTTTCGGCAGATTGACCGCCGGCAATTCGATCGCCTCGCGCGTGGCCGTGTCGGCAATCCAGCGCTTGTGCGCGCGGCCCCAGTCCACCAGCGCGGCGATGGCGTCGACAACGGGCTCGGCGCCCCGCAGCACGCAGATACCGAGATCGCGCAACGCCTTGATTCCCGCTTCCGGTCCAGCGACCCAGCTGACGACGAACGGCTTGGTGGTCTCTTCCTTGGTCTCGCGGAAGACGCGCGTCAGGGTATCCACGAAGCTGTCCATCAGCTGCAGCCAGATTGCGGCGATATGCACATCGGGATCGTCCAGAACCGCCTTGATGCTTTCTTTCAGCAAGGTGGGCTCGGCGATGAACTGCGCCGTCACGTCGACGGGGTTTCCGGTCGAGGCGAAGGCCGGCAGGCTCTTGCGCAGCCGCTCGACCGTCTCCGGCGCCAGGGTCGGCACGGACAGTCCCAGTTCTTCGGCACGGTCGCTCATCAAGACGCCGGCGCCGCCTGATTGGGTGATGATGGCGACACCCGGGCCGTCGGGAATGGCGGTGTCCGAGAACATCTCGACGACGTCGAGCATGTGCTCCTCGTTACGGGCACGGATGACTCCATGCTGGCGTGCGACACCGTCGAAGATCGCGTCCTCGCCCGCCAGCGAGCCGGTATGGGAAGCGGCGGCGCGCGCGCCGGACGATGTGCGTCCGACCTTGGTCACGACCAGGGGCTTGCCCTCTCGGTGCGTGCTTTCGGCGAGGTGGACGAAGCCGGGGCCATCCTTCAGGCCCTCGATATAGCCTGCACCGACGGCTATGCGTGGATCGGCGATGACGGTGGCCATGAACTCGGCGAAGGTGACATCCGATTCGTTGCCCGTGTTGATGAAATAGCCGAGCCCCATGCCCCGCCTGCGCGCCAGCGCCGCAATCGCGGTGCCGAAGGCCCCGGACTGGGTGACGAAGCCGACGGGCCCAAACGGCGTCTCGCTCATGCCGTACTGGCTGAAGGTGGCGTACACCTTGTCGAAGGAATTCAAGAGGCCGAGTGTATTCGGCCCGCACAGGCGCACGCCGTGCCGCCGCGCGGCATCGAGCGTCCTGCCCTCCAGCGCGCGGCCTTCCTCTCCCATCTCGCCGAAGCCGGAGCTGAAGACGATGGCCGCCGGAATTTTGCGACTGCCGATCCTTTCGATTTCATCGGGCACCAGCCGCGCCGGCAGGGCAATGATCGCGAGGTCCACCGGCTCGGGAATGTCGGCCACCGACGCGAAGCAGGGCCAGCCGCCCACCTCGCTATATTTCGGATTGACCGGGAAGATTTTCCCCTCGTAGCCCTTCTCGAGGAGGAACTTCATGGTCCGGCCGTTCAGCTTATTGAAGTCGCGCGAGACCCCGATGATCGCGATGGACCGCGGCGAAAGAAACTTCTCAATCCCCCCGGAACCGGCTAACTGATTCTGTGTGTCTAACATTAGGATGTCTCTAGCTTTGCAGCCTTGTCATGGGCGCTGAATGGCCCTGTGGTGCGCCGCAACTCGGCAAGTCGAACGTCGTGGAGGTGATCGCCATGATCCTACGCCGCTCCTCGGTGTGTCAATCTTTCCAACCGGTTGGCCGTCCCGCGCCGATCTGCAGCGCCGCTCCGGAAATATGCCCATGACGATCGAACTGGACCGTCTCGAAACCTATGCCTACCGCTGCCCGATCGCGCGGCCGGTCGTCACCTCCTTCGGCACCATGACCCACCGCCCGGCGCTGCTGGTGCGCGCCGTGGACCGTTCCGGACAGCATGGCTGGGGCGAGATCTTCTGCAACTGGCCTCCGCGCGGCTTCGCGCACCGGGCGACGCTGCTGCGAGACTGCGCTGCGCCCGCCCTTCTGGGCAGGACGTTCGAGTCGCCCGCCCGCCTTTGGCGGCATCTCACGGATGTCCTCCATGTGCTGGCCATTCAGACCGGCGAACCCGGCCCCATCGCCAATGTCGCGGCCGGTGTCGATATCGCCGTCGGGACTTGTGGGCGCGCAAACGCGGCGAACCGCTGTACCGCGCCTTGGGCGGCGGGCGGACGCAGCCTCTGCCGGTCTACGCCAGCGGCATCAATCCGGGCGGCGCGGCGGAAACCGTGGCTGCCTGCAGGGCGGCGGGGCACAAGGCGTTCAAGCTCAAGATCGGCTTCGACGCGAAGCAGGACAGGACGATCGCAGGCGAAGTTAAGCAAACGCTTGTGCAGGACGAGACCCTGATAGTCGACGTCAATCAGGGCTGGGATATCGATTCCGCCTGCCGGGAAGCTCCCTATTATGGTGAACTGGGCGTTGGCTGGATCGAAGAGCCCATTGCCGCGGACCATGCGCCCGACGCCTGGATGCGCGTCGCGAGCGCCGCGGGCACGGCACTGGCCGGAGGCGAAAACCTCGCCGGCGCGGCGTTCGACGAAGCGGTCGCCGGCGCTTGGCTCAAGGTCATTCAACCGGATGTCTGCAAATGGGGCGGGCTCACCGGCTGCCGCGAGGTCGCTCGCGCGGCTCTGGCCGCCGGCAAGCGCTATTGTCCGCACTATCTCGGTGGCGGCATCGGTCTGCTGGCCTCGGCGCATTTGCTTGCCGCCGTCGGCGGCGATGGCCGGCTCGAGCTCGACGTCAACCCAAACCCGCTGCGGGAAAAACTGGCGCAGCCATTTCCCGAGTTGGCCAATGGCCATCTTGTGCTTTCCGATTCGCCCGGTCTCGGGGTGGAGCCGGACCTCGGTGCCGTTGAAAAATGGCAGGTCACGTCGCTTGAGCTCGACTGACCTGCCGGATCGGGAACAGGAATCGACAGGCCCTCTCCTTTACCGGGGAGAGTTATGCAGCGGATATCAAGAACTCTAATTCAGCTATTTCCCCGGCGGGATGAGCCCGGGTGATTGATCGCGCTCGGAGTCACGGCATCCAGGTGTTTCCACAACCAAGCGGCGCCTGCGATATTGGGTATGAGCATGAACCACGTGCCAAAGGGGGCGAGCACGAGGCCTGCATAGGGTGCAGGAAGAAGGGCGCCCACGATCATGGTGATGATGAGTACGCCAAGCGGCGATGCGACGACAAACCAGCGCCGATATATTGCTTTCCCGCTCAAGATGCCGACCGCGAGCAAAACGGCACCGACATTCAGTGCCAAAGCGGCTGCCAGATCTCCCATGACGAAGTGTTCGACGATGTAGCGGTTCACCAGCACAAAGAATTTCGGGTCGGTGCTTCCCACGACTGCCTTGGCTTGCTCCAGGACGCTCAAGAACGCCCACCCGGCGTGTTGGATGCCGCCGATCATGAGCAGGGCGTAGGCCAGCAGGATGAGGGGGAGGTGGCCGAGCCAAAATCCGGCGCGACGCATGCCGATCCACAGGCGCTGCTCGAAAAGGCAATCAGCATCGATCCGAACTACGGGCAGGCGCTCGGCATGCTTGCCTCCAGCTACATGTTCTGCGCGCACATGGGCTGGGCCGATGCGGCCACGGCGCTGCCGGTCTCCGAGCGCGCGGCGCTGGCGGCAATCCGCAGCGACAGCGAAGACGCCTGGGCGCATTTTGCCCTCGGCAGCGTCTACCTGATGTCGCGCCGGTTCGACGATTCGCTGGCCGAATGCGAGTTGGCGCTGCGGCTCAATCCGAATTTCGCGCCGGCCCAGTGCTACTACTGCTTGGCGCTCTCCTACGACGGCCGCTGGCAGGAGGCCGACGAGATCGGACGCCATGCCATCCGCTTGAGCCCGCGCGACCCCTATCTTGGTGTCTACTACGGCACGGTCGCCTACGCCCAATTCGTCGGGCGCCGTTATGAGGAAGCCATCGCTCTGGCGCGGGAAGGCCTGCGTCGGCGCAGCGATTTCGTCGGCGCCCATCGCGTACTCACGGCCGCCGCGGCCATGGCCGGCAGGCATGAAGTGGCGAAGTCCGCGCTGCAGGATCTCAGGCGCGCGCAGCCAAACGTGTCGCTAAGTTGGATTGAGAGACACATTCCGATCCGACACGCGGCGGAGCGTCGACATTACCGAGACGCCCTCCGCAAGGCTGGGCTCGAATAGAGCGTAGTAGAACTTGAGGAGCTTGCCGGCAGAGACCAGTTCTCCCCGCCCTACGAAATCGTTCACTCTGCCGCCGCCACCCGCAGCACGCGCCAATGCGCCAGCAGCGCGCGCAGCGCCGCCGGCTTGATTGGCTTGTGCAGCACCTGGACGCCCTGGCCGCGTGCCTGCTCCCGCACGCCGGGCGAGCGGTCGGCGGTGATCAGGATGGCCGGCACCTCGCCGCAGCGCCGGCGCAGCGCCAGCACAGCGTCGATGCCGTTACCCTGGTCGAGATGGTAGTCAACCAGCAGGCCGTTTGGCATGGCCGCAGCGCCGTCGAGCGCCGCCAGCGCGCCGGCAAGGTCGGGGGCCTTGATCACCTCGCAGCCCCAGCCCTGCAGCAGCGTCTGCATGCCGTCGAGCACCGACGGCTCGTTGTCGATGCACAGCGCAGTGACGCCGACGAGTTGGCCGTGATCGACGCACGCGTCCGCGCGCGCCGGCAGCTTGATCGGCGCCGCGCTCGACAGCGGCAGCGTGGTCGCGAAATGCGAGCCGCGCCCGACGCGCGAGGCGACCTCTACCGGGCAGCTCAGCACGCGCGCCACGCGCTCGACGATCGACAGGCCGAGCCCCAGCCCGCGCGCGATACGGGCGCCCTCGTCGAGCCGGTGAAACTCGACGAAAATATCGCGCTGCTTGCCGTCGGGGATGCCGACGCCGGTGTCGTAGACGTCGATGCGCAAGCTGTCGCCGCGGCGGCGGCAGCCGACCAGCACGCGGCCCGAAGGCGTATATTTGATGGCGTTGGAGACAAGGTTCTGCATCAGCCGGCGCAGCAGGCGGCGGTCGGCGCGCACCACCGCCGATGAGGCCACGAAGGTCAGCCCGAGCCCCTTGGCGCCCGCGAGCGGTGCGAATTCCAATTCGATCTGCCGCATCAATTCGTCGATGCGGAAGCTGGCGAATTCCGGCCGCATGGCGCCGGTGTCCAGCCTTGAAATGTCGAGCAGCGCGCCGAAGATTTCCTCCACCGCTTCCAGCGAAGCGTCAACATTTT
>JARRNI010000158.1:0-8345 GCA_037385125.1 Pseudolabrys sp. | reverse complement strand
GATGCGGCGGATGGGGATAGAAGCGCTCTATCGCCGGCCGCGAACGACCAAGCCGAGCCCAGCCACAAGACCTACCCGTACCTGCTGCGCGGCCTGACGGTCGAGCAGCCAAACCAGGTGTGGGCGATGGACATCACCCACATCCCGATGGCGAGCGGCTTAGTCTGTCTGCCTGTCGTGCTCGACTGGTTCAGCCGCCGGGTGCTGGCATGGCGGCTGTCGATCACCATGGAAGCGGCGTTCTGCGTCGAGGCACTGGAGGAGGCTATAGCCCGTCACGGCATGCCGGACATCTTCAACACCGACCAGGGCTCGCAATTCACGGGCGCGGCCTTCATCGGCGCGGTCACCAGCAACGCCATTGCGATCAGCATGGATGGCAAAGGCGCTTGGCGCGACAACGTGTTCGTCGGGCGGCTGTGGCGCAGCGTCAAATACGAGGAGGTGTACCTGCGGGCCTACGACAGCGTCAGCGAAGCGCGCGCTTCGATCGGCGGCTACTTCGACTTCTACAACGGCCGCCGACCGCATTCGAGCCTTGACGGCACCACACCCGATCAAGCCTACTTCACCCCGCTGCCCCTCCGCTTGGCAGCCTAACCCGACAGAGGCTCCACTAATCGACGCGGAAAATCTGTTCAGACAACCGGGACCACCTCAGTATGTTGCCTTGCAGTAACAGGCGATTATGCTTATGAAATTAGGCGCAGGATAGGGGCTTTACGCGCTGGCTTACTGTTAGGATTATTCACGTCATTGGCGCATATTCGATTCTCGCGATGCGGGTACGAGGCTGTCGTGTCTCTTCGAAAGTCGCTACTTCAGTTGACCGCGGTTGGGGGCATCTGGCTGTCTGTGAATGCGGCCCATGCTGCGCAAGCAGGCTCTCCCAAGGCGTCGCCTTATTTACCTCCACCCGCGGTGGACGGCATCAACGGTAAGCTCTACGATTTTGGGGGCAGCCTAGCCGATCATGGGATTTACGGCTCAAGAGGCGCCATATCGTTTCCACTGGGCGGTCCATGGGGCCTGCAGATCGATGGAACGGCCGGCAGTTACGGTCAGGACTTCTTCGGCAGCATTGCCGGGCATCTCTTCTGGCGCAATTCGCAGCAGGGACTGCTCGGTATTTATGCCGATTACACCTATCTAGACGAGTTCGGCGGCGCCCACGTGACGCATATCGCGGGCGAGGGCGAGTACTATTGGCAGCGCTGGACACTTCAAGGCATCGTCGGCGTAGAGTTCGGAAATAACGCAACGCAGACGACGATAACGAAATCGACGAAGCCGCCGCCAAATTTTTTTACGCCAGGCGTTGTCACTACGAATACCTTTACTGAAGGGTATGATGTCAGAACCCGCTTCTTCGATCAAATCAATCTGAAATACTATTTGACTGACAATTGGGATGCTTATGTCGGCCACCGTTACCTCGGCGGCAAAAATGCGCTGGCGCTCGGCAGTGAATACGCGTGGTCGCTTGGAAATGGTGTCATGGCTTCCGCGTTCGTCGAAGGTCGCGTGGGCGAAAGCGATTTCCACGGTATTTGGGGTGGCTTGCGGCTCCATTTTAGTGCTAATGACAAGACTCTATTCGCGCTTCATCGACAGGCAGATCCGAACCTATGGGATTGGCTTTTCAGCATCATCAACTCGCATTTCACGAATCAATCGTCGTCATCGCACAAGTTTTGTAACTTTGGACCAGTGATTAATGGCGTTTGCGTAGGTGATTGACGATCAGTCGGTTACCATGGAAGAATAGCAGCGAACGTCAGTGCATTCGAAAGCGACCAGAATGTTGCGCAGCAGCGAATTGACGCAACGGGCCAATGAGCACCATTTACGCAAAACTCTGCGATGCGTCGCTTGGCCCGAACAGCAGAAGTCAAGGCGGCCCGACGAATCTGATACTTGGCGCCGGGGAGGCGACATCGACACCGATCAGGTTCCGCTCCACTGTATGCATTGAACGAACCTCGGAAACACTCAACCCCACGACTAACGCGCCTTCCCTAGCGCTTGTTATGGTCGTTATGCCGTCTGCCGTAGCTCGCCATGGCCGAACGGCATCTGTAACTGACGTTACTCCATTTCCGGCGGAGGCATTTCTCGATACGATTTTGGTCCGGGATGGCCTGTCCGCATAATGCATAGACGTCGCTCTCGCAAACCTGCTGCTCAACCCGCATGTGGTCGGCTCTCTGCTGAGGTTGCTGCTGCGCGAAACCCGGCCAAATGCTGGCCACAAGCAGCGCGCCGGCAATGATGCCAGAGGTCAATTTCATTTTGCTCACTCGACTGCAACGGGCCACAAACAGAAAGACCGCGTTAAGAGGGTCTCCAGTCCGGATGCTGGCCCGAGTTAGGGCACCAGCGCAAGCGCAGGAAGTTAAAGTGTCTCGCGTAGCGGAAGTAGTGCCCCAGCTGCAGGAACAAGCTGTCCGACACATGCCGCAGACGAAATACGGTGATGTGCTTACGCCCGCACTGCGGGCAGCGAGTACGCATGGTATACTCGACACTAGACTTTGGTGGGGCGAGCCACGCGCGCAAAATCTTCATATCTTTCCTCAAGGAACGATGATGAACCCTGGATACAAGATATCCGGTGCCCCGCTTGTGGATTCGTGACTGCATTGCCCAGGGCAACAAGCCGGCGGCGCTGAGAGCACTAGTCAATCTCCGCCGCAACGGCAAGGGAATGCCCGCACTTGGCGCACTCGTACGTACGAATTTCATGACCGGGCCTTTCGGGTTCGATGCGAGCGAGCATCATTTTCGCCTCGCATTTCGAACACGGTAAACGCAGGATCGCATCCACCGCCGCAGCCTGCGGACAATGCCTTGCCATGAGAGCCCCCTAATAGTCTTCCCAAATGGGAATTCTCGAGTGGAACTCTGGCTTTTTTAGGGATGCAGCGATGCCAGCCATGGAAGCGCCGTCCCGACGCTCTGGGTCAGGAGCATCATTTTTCGCGATGTCTGCGATTGATCGGCTTAGCCCACACGCCGAAAGCGGACGTAAATTTAGGGCATTAGCGGTAATGCCATTAGACATGGCGGGTCGACGGCGCTGCCCGAGACGTGATTCAAGCTCCCAAACGGGGAAGTTCACACCTAGAGTTGCGGGCGAATGTTGCCTGCCGCGCCGCTTATACCAAAGATATCTTCTAGGTTCATCGCGTCGTCGCCTTCGGTTCCTTTCGAAGCCGACAATGGTCCGGCACAGCAATCAGGCCCTGCTTGTGCAGCCAATCGATACAGCGACCGGGCCACTGCGCCAGCTTTTCATCGCTTGCACCTAGTCCAAATCCGTGGCCGCCGTGATCAGGCAGTACCAGTTCGTACGGTACGCCTGCCTGCCGAAGCGCATCCGCGTAACACATGCCGTTGGCGACATTGACTACGTCGTCATCACGGGCGTGCATAAGAATGCCAGCTTGATCGATCAAGCCCCGCCATGCCGACATAACCTGCAAGGATCAAAACAAAAATCGGCAGGGTAATAGTGAAAATAAGCGGCATGAGATGATTGCAAATATTCGCCTACCCGTGACCTAGAAGCTAAAGGATAGCGACATGGAAAACCGCTACCTCAATTGCGAAGTTAAAAACCATATTTTGGTTCAAATTGACGATGTTGCGGTCTCGAAGGAGATGGGATCGTTCGGAAAAATGCTAAAGGCTTGAGTTGAGTGACCTCGAATGGCGCATCGCTCCAGGTTTTTGCGCCCTCCATCGCCCGCTGCGCATGTGGCGTGGTCAAATGGCCTTCGAATGCGGCCTCATCCGAATAGACTTCGTAAAGCAGATAGCGATTCTCGTCCCCGCCATCTCGAAAGACGTCGAAACGAAAGCAGCCTGGCTCGTCGCGCACCGAGCAAACTGCGGTATCTTTGACTGTAGCGAGGAAGCTCTCTCGCTGGTCTGGCTTGATTCTTATCGATGCAAATACTGCGAACATCGTAATTCTTCCAACCTTTGTACCGTTGGCTTTTCCTCCCGGACGCAGCCGCCTTGCTGGCGGGCGACCCTGTCTACCTCAATCAACGTGGTCAAGAAGCAGCCAGCCAAGCCAGAGCGCCAGCCCAAAAACGATATGCGATGAGATCGTTACCAGCCGGATGCGGTTCGGGGCCGGCGCCCTTGACGCGAACAGGCCCATCCCCATCGCCGGCTGCATGAAAAGGAAGGGTGCTGCGGCGGTCACTACGCCGAAAACGAGGCCGTTGGCCCAGGTTGGTTCGACCCGCAGGCCGTACCGCAGCGCCGCTAGATACAACGCTGCAAAAACGACGCCTACAAGGTAGTGGAAGAACCAGCCAACCTTCGCTTCGTAGCGTTTCGCCGCGGCAGCCCCAATAGGAGCATGGGTGATCTTGCCGCTCGGGAAATAGCAGACCCAGCGACCAATCAAACGCCAGTTAGCCGGCGGGAGCCCCGCCAAGCTCTTCAACAGCAATTGCCAACCGTCCGTAACAGCGGTGGCAAACAATCCGATAACAACGGATTGCCACATATAGATCCGTCGCCTTGTTGCCCTCGATTGGGAATCTACAAGCCGCAGATGCACCGGATCAAGTCCACTGACGAGGTCGCATCTTAGCCGCGCTCAGTCCCACCCGCTGACTGCTTCCGGAAGCCACTCGGGCACTTTATTCGTTCGTCCTACAATGGACCTCCGCCATGAGGGCTCATTTGGAGCAGTTTTCTGACAGAAATCGTCAGAGATGACGGCAACGGGCCCAAATTGGGCATTCGTGGCGTCCGTGCTAGGGTCAAGCGAAGCTTTCTCGTGTTCCGCGACGGGGAGAATAAACGTGTCGGACAATTCAGCCGAGTTCATAGGAGACATTCCTACACATTATGACCACGGCCTCGGCCCAGTTCTCTTCGTGGATTTCGCTGACAGGCTGACCAGCGCATGTTGCGATGGCACGCCGACGAACGTCATCGAATTGGCGGCCGGGACCGGCATAGTAAGCCGAAAACTTCGCGACCGGCTGCCTCCTGAGGCTTCGCTTCTGGTTACCGATCTCAATGCGCCGATGCTTGAAGTGGCCAAAGGTAAATTCGCGGATGGCGAAAACGTCGATTTCGAGATTGCGAACGCAATGGAGCTGTCCTTTGGTGACGCGGAGTTTGACCTTATGGTCTGCCAGTTCGGTGTGATGTTTTTCCCCGACAAACCCGCCGCGTTCCGCGAAGCGTCACGTGTTCTCAGGCCGGGTGGGCGATATGTGTTCAATGTTTTTAGTGCGATGCAGGAAAACCCATACTCACAGGTTGCCTATGGAATTCCCGCACAGTTTTTTCCCGGTGAGCCCCCGGGTTTCTACAAGGTTCCATTTCACTACGGAAACCCGGAAAAAGTTCGGGAGGACCTGAAGGCCGCCGGATGGCAGGACGTGTCTCATGAGACGATCCAGCTGAAGAAGAAGCTCGTAAATCCCGAAGGTTTCGCAAGAGGTCTCGTCTATGGCAATCCCTTGATTGATGAAATCAGGAATCGAGGGGGCGTTGACCCTGAGACGGTCACGGCGGCCGTGCTCAGAGCGCTCAACGTGACTTTCGGTCCGACCGACATGACAATGCCGCTTGAAGCGACGATGTTTACCTGCACCGCGACCTAGCAAGACCAACTGAAAATCCAGAGGTCCGGCCGGGCGGCAGCTTTGTCCCACACAGCGGCCTTACGCAGAGCGCCCGCATGGGCCGCGCACGTGGGTTCGTTCTGTCTAATTTCTACCACTAGGTTCTTCGCGTCGTCGCCTTCTGTTCCGTTCGAAGCCGACAACGGTCCGACACGGCAATTAGGCCTTGATTTTGCAGCCAATCGATACAGCGACTGGGCCACTGCGCCAGCTTTTCATCGCTTGCACCTAGTCCAAATCCGTGGCCGCCGTGATCAGGCAGTACCAGTTCGTACGGTACGCCTGCCTGCCGAAGCGCATCCGCGTAACAATTGACTACGTCGTCATCGCGGGCGTGCACAAGAAAGGTCGCGCTCGTCCGGGGAGCGACGTGCTTTTCGAGTGAATAGCGTTCCGTGATTTCGTAAGACGACCGAACGCCGAGTAAACGCAACCGAGAGCCTTCGTGGGTCAGTTTCTAATCCATCGAAATAACGGGGTAGACAAGGACTGCGAAGGCTAAGTCCCGGCGGCGCCTCCGATACTGCTTTTTGGCGCCTACTTCGATGCCCGGCCGGGAAGGCGCACGCCTGGCCCGCCGCCATTCTGGTCAATGAATGGAACCTCGGTCATTTGGGTTCGTTCTGCCAAAAATTCCTCATTCGCGAGCTATACATTTAATGCACCCCTTTGGTTGTGTTGCTCGGTGGCGTCTATGGACTTCAGGTGTTGGAGGAGTCGCAAGTCATGGAGGCGTGCCACAGCGTTTTTCCGGCGCGAGTAAGCGCGGCGCTCGTAGCGCTCAATGCGCTGCAACGCCGGCAAGGCCTTGATGAACCCGTCGGGGAGCTTCTGATCGGCCGGCAAGGGGCGCGCGGGAGAGGTGGGCTCCCCATTGGCGGCGCGGGTTTGCTTCATGGCCGTCTCGATCGCGGTGCCCCGGGCCTGGCGGATGCGTTCAAGCTCCAGCTCGATTTCCGCCACCACCAGGGCCTGAGCCAGCACGTCGTTGTTGGCGCCCTTTCCGGCGATGGCGTAGGCCAAGTTCAAGGCCTTCCCCTGGGCTTGCCGATCCACCAGGATTGGCACGCTGAGGCCGTACTTGCGGGCGTTTCCGCTCGCCCGCCGCTTGCCCTTGGTGCTGGTCGGCCCCCGGCTTTTGCACCCGTTGCGCCGGTTGGCCTCGATCTTTCGTTGGCTGGTCATGGCGTTGTGTGAGCTTCCCTACGCCTGCGAAATCGGCCCGCGAAGGCCGAACTCGTTGTCGTGATACTTTGCGATCCTGTCCGAGATCGACAGCTAGGTGACTTCCTCCTCGTCTTCCTCGGCGTCATCGCCCTCCTTGGCCGAGTCGTCCTCCTCGTTGTCGAGATCGGGTTGGGTCGTGACGTGCTCGTCGGCGTCCTGCTCCTCGTGCTCGCCAATCTTTTCGGTCGCGTCGTCCTCGTCAGCGGCACCGTCCTCGGCGCCGCCTTCGTCCTCCTCGGCTACCTGGTCCTCGTTGTCCTCCTCCGGCGCGGCCTCACCATTTGCGCCATCGGCGACCTCATCCCCCTCGTCGGCGTCTTCTTCCTCGTGCTCAACCACCTGGGCCTCATCCGCCTGTGACTCCGCCCTGATCGCTTCGTCTTCACCCTCGAGATCGGTGGCGACATCCTCTTCGTCCTGCGCGGCGGTGTCTTTTTTCTCCAAGCGGGCGACAACCTTATCGGTGGCCTCGTCCTCGAGCTCGAGAGTCCCCCGCTGCTCCTCGAGCAGGCGGCGGGAAGCGAACTGGCGCGCGTCGCAGTGCGTTTGCATCTTATCAATCACCGTCAGCGGCTCGATGCGCGCGAGAAAGGCATGCGCATTGATCGTTTCCTGCGAGTAATTGAACTTTCTCAGCAACTTCTGAAGCTGCTTCTTGGCAGCCGGATTGGTGAACCAATCCACCGCCCCTTGTTCCGCCACCGTGCAATTGCCACCCGGCGTAAAATCGCGCACACGATCGCCCATCGTCGACAGCAACAGGGTAAAGATTGCATCCTTCTGCGCCGAATCGATGATGCGCGACTTGAAACTGCTGAGCCGCAGCCCCTGCCAAATTTCGTCCTGCAGCTTCTTAACGTCGAGCCACTGCAGCCCGGACTTAGGACGAAATGATTCAGCGAGATCGACGAATAGCTCATCGTACATCTCGGCATCCTCGCCCGAGATGATGTTGCGTTTGGTCATATGCGGGCGGATATAAGGCGGGCAGTTTTTGAGCGCTTGCGCCAGTTTCTTGCTCATTGTCGGACCTCGTGGCGAATCGGGAGTGGATTTCACATCCCGTCGTCACAAAAATTTTTCGCGAGGTGCGACAAAAACGCAGAAAACCTCCGCGAGGCCCCGGCTATCCCCGTTAAACTCACTTTATTCATGGAGGCTTGGTTACGCGCCGATGCGATTGTTACGCTTCCGACGACGCCTCCTCGGCAATGAGCGTAACCACGCGGCGGGGTGGCCAGTGAGCGTTGCGCCGGCCGATATTAGGGCGTCGCGCCATCCGGCGTCGTGCCAGAGTTGCTCATACTCGCCATGTCCGTGACGCGCGATGCCCGTACAAGTGTATTAGTCGCAACTCGATCTGACAGATGGGCCTGGTTGAGCGATCGGGTTTTGGTGTCCGATGCCGCTAGGCTGCGATCATCTTCTCCTTCGTCATCGGCATTGCGTCAAGGAAGG
>JARRNI010000157.1:0-8359 GCA_037385125.1 Pseudolabrys sp. | reverse complement strand
TAGCCGGCGCGGCGCAGGTTCTCGATACGGCTTTCCGTGAAATACTGGTACTGGCCGCGAATCTCTTCCGGCATGTCGATATATTCGATATTGGGCGCGCGCCCGAGCGCTTCGAACATGGCGCCGATCATATCGCGAAAGCTTTCGGCCTGGCCGGCGCCGACATTGAAGATGCCGTTGACGCTTTCCGTGTCCATGAGCCAGCGCAGCACGGCGACCGCGTCGTCGACATAGATGAAATCGCGGCGCTGGTCGCCATCGGCGATGCCTTCCTTGTGCGACTTGAACAGGCGCACCGGTTGGCCGGCCTTGGCGCCGTCGAATACCTTGGCCAGCACGCTCATCATGGCGCCCTTGTGATACTCGTTGGGGCCGTAGACGTTGAAGAACTTCAAGCCCGCCCAGTGCGGCGGCAGCGGCTGCTTTTTCACGTGGCGGGCGACCAGCGCCAGGTCGAACAGGTGCTTGCTCCAGCCATAGAGGTTCATGGGGCGCAGCTTGCGCAAGGCTTCCGGCGACCAGTCGTCGTCGAAGCCGTGGCTGCCGTCACCATAGGTGGCGGCAGAGGAAGCGTAGATGAAGGGCGTGCGGTTGTCGGTGCACCAGTCGAGCAGGCGCAACGACAAGCGGAAATTGCTCTCCATCACCAGGTCGCCGTCACTTGCCGTGGTGTCGGAGACGGCGCCCATGTGGATGACGGCGTCGAGCTTGCGGCCGGTGAGCCAAGCGGTCAGCTCGCCCGGCGGCACGAAATCGGCGATGCGGTGCTTGGCGAGGTTACGCCATTTACCCTCGTGGCCGAGCATATCGTTGACCGCCACGTCGCTGGCGCCGGCCTGGTTGAGGCTCGCCACGACGTTCGATCCGATGAAGCCGGCCCCGCCGGTAACCAGAAACATCGCCCTGCCCTGCCGTTGACGGCCATCCTTTGCCCCAGTCCGCGGGCGGGCGCAAATGGACCCGGCAAAAGACGTGGGAAAAGGTGAAAATCGCGGGCTGGACAGGCCGGCAAGGCGCGTTGTAACGGCTGCCGGGGGTCCAGACGGGCCAGCCAAGGGGCTAAAAGGGGCAGCCGCCAAGCCAGATGAGCCAGCACGCCGACCAAGCCGCCGCGCCGGTGCTGATCGTGCCCTTCGTCTGGATCGGCGATTTCGTGCGCGTCCATTCGGTGGTGCGGCTCTTGAAGGCGCAGAACCCAGAGCGGGCGGTCGACATGGTGTCCAGCACCCTGTGCGCGCCGCTGGCCGACTACATGCCGGGGGTGCGCCGGGCGGTGGTAGCCGACATCCCGCGCCGGCGGCTGGGCTGGCGCCAGCAGCGCCAGCTGGCGGCGGAATTGCGCGCCGGGCACTACGGGCAGGCGCTCATCATGTCGCGCAAGTGGAAGGCGGCGCTGGCGCCTTGGCTGGCCGGCATCCCCCAGCGCACCGGCTTCGTCGGTGAATTGCGTTACGGGCTGATCAACGACATGCGCACGGGCGAGTGCCGACTGCCGCGCATGATCGACCAGATGGGCGCGCTGGCGCTGCCCCGGGGCGCGGCCCTGCCAAAGGAATGGCCGCTGCCGGAGCTGAAAGTGCCGCGCGACGAGATCGCGCGCTGGAGGGAACGGCGCGGGCTCGGCGACGCCCGGCGGCCGATCGTCACGCTGTCGCCGGGCGCGGTGGGCGAAAGGAAGGCCTGGCCGCCGGGACACTACACCGAGCTGGCGCGGGCATTGGCCCAGGACGGCGCCAGCGTCTGGGTGCTGGGCGGGCCGAACGAGAAAAATATCGCGCGAGCGATCGTGGCGGCCGGTGGCAGCAGCGCGCGCGGCCTGACCGGCAACGACCTGCGCGACGCCATTCTCGCCATGGCCGCCGCCGATTGCGCGGTGACCAACGATTCCGGGCTGATGCATGTGTCGGCGGCGATCGGCACGCCGACGGTCGCCATCTTCGGACCGACCAGCCCGTGGCACTGGAAGCCGCTCAACCCGGTCGCCGCCATCCTGGAGCCGCCTGGCGACGAGGCGGCGAAAGCGCGCGCGAGAGAGATCGGCAACGCGGCGGTCAAGCATCGCCGCACCGCCGACGTCAGCGTCGCGCGCGTATCGCAAGCCGTGCACGGTGCGCTGCCATGAGCGACAAGCGCGACATGAGCGACCAGCGCCCGGCCGCCTTTCTCGACCGCGACGGCGTGATCAATGTCGACCACGGCTATGTCGGCACACGCGAGCGCTTCGAATGGGTCGAGGGCGCCGCCGCCGCCATCCGCCGGCTGAACGCGGCGGGTTACCTAGTGTTCGTCGTCTCCAACCAGTCGGGGGTGGCGCGCGGCCTGTTCAGCGAGCAACAGGTGCACGAGCTCGACGCCTGGATGCGCGAGCAACTGGCCGCGCAAGGCGCGCGCATCGACGATACGCGCTATTGCCCCTATCTCGCCGACGCGACCGTCGTCGCCCACCGCAAGGATTCCGACTGGCGCAAGCCCAGGCCTGGCATGATCCTCGATCTGATGGCGCACTGGCCGGTCGATCCGGCGCGCAGCCTGTTCATCGGCGACAAGGCAATCGACATGCAGGCGGCTGCCGCCGCCGGCATCCGGGGCCGGCTGTTCCCCGGCGGCGACCTGGACGCGTTCGTGGCAAAATGCCTGGAAAACGCCGGTAAAGCCTGACATCAAACCGGCCCGTTAACGGACGGCCGGGCGCAAACCTGACGCGAGTGCGTTTTCGTGCTATCAACCAGTCAATCCACCAGGGACCATCCGAGACATATGGCCACACCGCAGCCGACGCCGACAGACTCAGAACGCGCCGAGACCATCATCGGCTCGGCGCTACGCACGCTCGAAACGGAGGGCGCCGGCGTCGACGCGCTGGCGGCAGCGCTGCGCGGGCCGCTAGGCGTTGGCTTCATTGAGGCAGTCAATTTAATCCGAGAGACGCAAAGCCGCGTAACCGACACCGGTTTGGAAGTGCCAGGGCGGGTGATTGTTACCGGTATGGGCAAGTCGGGCCATGTGGCGCGCAAGATCGCCTCGACCTTCGCCTCCACCGGCACGCCGGCACTCTATGTCCACCCCGCCGAAGCGAGTCACGGCGACCTTGGTATGATTACCAAGAACGATGTGATCCTAGCGTTGTCGTGGTCCGGCGAGACCTCCGAATTGAAGAACCTGACCGATTATTCACAGCGTCATCGCATCGGCCTGATCGCGATGACCGCCAATGCCACCTCGACGCTCGCCAAGACCGCTAATGTGGTGCTGACACTACCGCGGGCCGATGAGGCCTGTCCGCATAATCTGGCGCCGACCACCTCGGCACTGATACAGCTCGCGCTCGGCGACGCGCTGGCGATCGCACTGTTGGAAAGCCGCGACTTTACAAAGGCGCAGTTCGGCCTGCTGCATCCCGGCGGCAAGCTCGGCGCGCTGCTCAAGAAGGTGGCCGAGCTCATGCATTCCGGCGAGGCGGTGCCGCTCAAGCCGCTCGGCACGGCCATGTCGGACGCCTTGATTGAGATGACCGCCAAGGGCTTCGGCTGCGTCGGCATCACCGACGGGCGCGGCAACCTGGTCGGCATCATCACCGACGGCGACCTGCGCCGCCACATGCAGGACGGGCTGCTGCACCAGAGCGTAGACGACGTGATGACGCACGGGCCGAAGACGGTGCGGCCCGATCAGCTTGTCAGCGAGACGCTGGAAATCCTCAATACGCGCAAGGTGACCGCGCTGTTCGTGGTGGAGGCCGGCAAGCCGGTGGGCGTCATCCACGTGCACGACCTGTTGCGCGCGGGCGCAGCGTAAGACGTAAGCAGCAGCTTTTCGCCTGCGGGCCGAAGCCGTATTGAGGGCTGAGCCGCAGACTCGCTTCACCTCCCCCTGGAGGGTAAGCCGGATGTGCTGCGCTGCATTATTCAAATACGATCTCGCCCCTAACCCCGTGGCGCGAGCACTTTTTCGATGCGCCGGTCGGGCACCAGCCACACCAGTGCGACGAGAATATAGATCGCCGCGGCCAGCCAGTGATTGACAAACGAAAGTCCGATCGCGACGGCATAGGCGACGATCGACAGTTTGCCCTTGCGGTCCCTGCCGACCGCCTGCGCCAGCAGCGAGCCGGCACCTTCTTCGTGAATAATCGTGAGGGTGAGGATCGTATAGGCGATTGCCGCCATCAGCAGCACGACACCGTAAAGCGCCGTCGGCGCGCGCGCAAAATGGTTCTCGCCCATCCAGCCGGTCACGAACGGAAACAGCGACAGCCAGAACAATAGATGCAGATTGGCCCATAGCACGCCGCCGGTCACGCGTTTCACGGTGTGCAGCATGTGATGATGGTTGTTCCAGTAGATGCCGATATAGAGGAAGCTCAAGACGTAACTGAAGAAAACCGGAAGCAACGGCTGCAGCGCGGTCAAGTCTTCGCCGTGCGGCACCTTCAGCTCGAGCACCATGATGGTGATGATGATGGCCAGCACGCCATCGCTGAACGCTTCCAGCCTCGTCTTCGGCATCAGGCCTTGCCCGTTTTATGCGGCGTGGGAACAGTAGACATCGGCCGGTCAGCCGGCAAGCTGCCACACCGCTTCAGGACAAGACCTGTCCAACGGCCTCGATGACAGCCTCAACCTTCGGCGCCTGCCCCTCCGTGCCCAGCACTTCGATAGGCCCCGAACCGACCGGGCCGGTGAGGCCGGGCTTACTGCCGCAGAAGATCGCCACCAGCGGCACGCCGAAAGCTGCGGCGAGATGCATCAACCCGGTGTCGACGCCGACCACGAGCTGCGCCCCCGCGATTAGGCCGGCGGCTTGGTCGAGCGGCGCGCGCTCGGGCACACGCGTGCGCGGCAAACTCTGCGCGATGCGCTCGCTGCGCGCGCGCTCGACCGCATTGCCCCAGGGCAGCAGCAGCTCGAGCTTGCGCTCCGCTAGCGCCTGGCCGAGCGCGATCCAGTCCGCCTCCGGCCATTGCTTGGATTGGCGGGCGGTCGCGTGCAGCAACACGGCGTAGGGCTGCGCCGTCTTGGCGAAGCGCGCGCGGTCGAGCCCGTAATCGGGCGCGCCCTGTGGGGCATAGCGCAGCGCCAAGCCGCTGAGCATGCGGTTGCGCGTCACGGCGTGCAGGTCGCGGCTGACACGGTGGCGGACGTCATAGAACATCGAGGCCAGCGGCTCGCTGATGCTCTGCCGGTCGTAGCCGTGGCGGCGCCCGCGCGCGAGGCGGGCTATCACGGCAGAGCGCACCAAGCCCTGACTGTCCACGATCTGGTGATAGCTGCGCGCCCGGATGGCGCGTAGGCTGCGCAAGATCTCGAGCAAGGTGGCGGGCGAAAAAAGCGACTTGCGCCAGCGCCGCCAGGCCACCGGGATGACGGCATCGACCGCCGGGTGCAGGTGCACCAGGGGGGCGAAGGCCTCCTCCACCAGCCAGGAAAAGCGCACGTCGGGCCGCGCTTTTTGGGCCTCGGTCAGCGCCGGCATGTGGTGGATCACGTCCCCGAGTGAGGAAGTTTTGATGAAAAGGATATTGGTCATGGCGCGTTTCGCGGCCTCATATACCGGTGATGTCCGGCCGCCGCCATAACCAATCGTTAAGAATGCCCGCCTTAACCCCTGCCCGCGCGCGGGCGTCCTAACCTGTCGTTTGCCGTGGCCCGCTAGAACAGCGCGATAACGCTATTCAGAGGGCAGGCGACCATGACGATCCTGGTGACCGGCGGAGCCGGCTATATCGGTAGCCATATGGTGCGTGCGCTGGTCGACGCCGGCGAATCCGTGGTCGTGCTCGACAATCTGTCGACCGGCTTCCGCTTCCTGATCCCGGGCAGCGTCCCCTTCGTGGTGGGCTCCACCGGCGACCGCGAACTGGTGACCAAGACCATCCACCGCCACGGCGTCAGCGCCATCATCCATTTCGCCGCCTCCATCGTGGTGCCCGAATCGGTGCGCGACCCGCTCGCATATTACCGCAACAACACGATGAACACCTGCACCCTGCTCGACACCGCGATCGAGGCGGGCGTGCGCCAGGTGATCTTTTCCTCGACCGCCGCGGTCTACGGCAATCCGCAATCCGTGCCGGTGCGCGAGGACGCAGCCACGGCGCCGATCTCGGCCTATGGCTCCTCGAAGCTGATGTCGGAGATCATGCTGCACGACGCGGCCAAGGCCTACGGCTTGCGCTTCGTGGTGCTGCGCTATTTCAACGTCGCCGGCGCCGATCCGAAGCTGCGCACCGGCCAGTCGACGCCGATGGCAACCCACCTGATCAAGGTCGCCTGCGAGACCGCGCTCGGCCAGCGCGCGAAGATCGACGTGTACGGCACCGACTATCCGACGCCGGACGGCACTTGCATCCGCGACTATATCCATGTCAGCGATCTGGCGGCGGCGCATTCGGCGGCGCTGCGCTATCTGCGCCGCGGCGGCGCCAGCGCCACCTTCAATTGCGGCTACGGGCACGGCGCTTCGGTGCTAGAGGTCATCAATTCAGTGAAGCGGGTGAGCGGGCGCGACTTCCCGGTCAATATCACCGAGCGCCGCCCCGGCGATCCGGCCGCCCTGGTGGCCGACGTGTCGCGCATCCGCTCCACGCTGGACTGGCGGCCGCAGTTCGAGGACCTCGACACCATCGTGTCGCACGCGCTGGCCTGGGAGGAGCTGCTCGGCAAGCGCAAGAGTGCCGCGGCTTGATGTCGCCTGTCATTCCGGGGCGCGGGCGCCAGCCTGCGAGCCGGAATCCAGCGCTAATCGGCAGGGCATTTCGTGTAGCTCTGGATTCCGGGCCCGCCGCCTAGGCGGCGTCCCGGAATGACCACAAGCGCGGCGGAACCCGCGTTCCGCCCCCTTTTTAGGCAGTTTTCGGCTTGAAAATTTCCGCGCCGGCAGGCAAGGAAGCCCGTGCGCTCTCGAAACGTGCCATAATCGAGCCCGACAGAGGGCGAATGAACGAGCATATCCTGCCAGAGTCCGAAGACGGGCGTTACGGCGCCTATGCGCTGGTGCGCCGCCTGCTCCTCGAGCAGGGCATGCCGCATTGGCGCCGCTACCTGATCGCCTTCATCCTGATGGGGATCGCGGCGGGCGGCACGGCGCTCAGCGCCTATCTCATCGGCACGGTCGTCAACGAAGCCTATATCAGCCGCAACTTCCCGGGGATCATGTTCCTGGGCGGCGTGACGGTGGCGCTATTCGCCACCAAGGGCATCGCCACCTACGGCTTCAGCGTGATCCTCGCGCGCATCGGCAACCGCATCGTTGCCGACAATCAGCGCGCGGTGTTCGCCAAGCTGCTCAACGAGGGGCTCGGCTTCTTCTCCGACCGGCATTCGACCGAATTCATCGCGCGGCTTACGCAAGGCGCGCAGGCTGCGACGCAGGTGGTCAACCTGATGATCACCTCGGTCGGGCGCGATTTCTTCTCGCTGGTCGGCCTGGTCACCGTGATGGTGGTACAGGACCCGGTGATGTCGTTCTTCTCGTTCGTGGTGGTGCCGCCCGCCTTTCTGGTGCTGCGCAAGATGATCCGCCGCATCTATTCGATCGGGAGGAGCCAGTTCCACGGCAATACCCAGATCATCGAGACGCTGCAGGAGACCCTGCAGGGCATCCGCATCGTCAAAGCTTTCACGCTGGAAGACATCATGCGCGAGCGCTTCGACCGCCACGTGGCGGCGGTCGAGCACGAGGCCAACAAGATGGCGCGCGTGTCCAAGCGCGCGAGCCCGCTGATGGAGACGCTGGGCGGCTGCGCGATCGCGCTCGCGCTCGTCTATGCCGGCTACCGCGTGGTGGTGACCGGCGCCACGCCGGGCGAATTCTTCTCCTTCGTCACCGCCTTCCTGCTGGCCTACGAGCCCGCCAAGCGGCTCGCCCGGCTCAATCTCGAGCTCAACAACGCGCTGGTGGGCTTGCGCATCCTGTTCGAGGTGATCGACTCGCCGCCGAGTGAGATGCCGGACGACGACAAGCCGGCGCTGACGATCGACAAAGCGAGCCTCGAATTCGACCAAGTCGATTTCGGCTATCGCGGCGCCGAGTCGGTGCTGCGCGGCATGACTTTCGCGGCGGAAGCGGGCAAGCTGACCGCGCTAGTCGGGCCTTCGGGCGGCGGCAAGTCGACCGTGTTCAACCTGATCATGCGCTTCTACGAGCCCCAGCGCGGCATGATCACCATCGACGGCCAGGACATTACAAAAGTGTCGCGCCGCAGCCTGCGCGAGCATATCGCCTATGTCTGGCAGGACGTATTCCTGTTCCGCGGCACCATCCGCGAGAACATCGCATTCGGCAAGCCGGGCGCCAGCGAGGACGAGATCGTGGCCGCCGCCAAGAGCGCCTATGCGCAGGATTTCATCATGTCGTTCCC
>JARRNI010000156.1:0-8377 GCA_037385125.1 Pseudolabrys sp. | reverse complement strand
TCAAAATCAGTTGCCGAAAGTGATCGGAGGTGTCAGATTTCAAGATGGCATCGAGGTGATTGAAGCGTCATCAAACCGCGCCGCCTGATCGCGCCGTCACCCAATATCCCGCATAGCTCAGCTTGGAAGACTATGTGACGGAGGCCAATCCGGTCCGTGTCATCGATGCCTTCATTGATGAGCTGGACCTGCAAGCGCTGGGGTTTACCGGTGCTGTGCCGGAGGTAACCGGGCGGCCAGCCTATCATCCCGCGACGCTGCAAGACAAAACGGCTGGGGGGATTGGGGCTTTCACATCACCCCCGGCAGATCAGGACAGCACACCCCGCATCTATCGTTGAAGTTGCCAGCGGCTTTTTGTGGGCAGTCTACGGTAATTTCCGCCAGAAGGTCGACCACCTTGCCGTCGGGCCCGCGGCCTTCGATCAGCCGATCGACGCGGTAGCGTCCGACCCGTCCGCACTTCTCGCAGGTCACGCGCAGGGCGCTTAGCTTGCCCCGGAGATCGTCGAAGGTGATGGCGCCGTCGCGTGGCATAATCAGTCTCACTGCACGGCTGCAATTAGCGCCGGGTCGTTGTCATTTGCCGACCCAGTTTACCTTCCGCGACACCGGCCACATTTGCAGCAAGTGTTCTGATGCAGGCTTGAGCAGCTCGGTGCCCGCCATACCAGTGAGCCAGGGCTCGAACTTCTTAAGCACCACCGGCATGCGGTCATGTATCGTTTTCGTGAAAGCGTTGGCAGCTGTTACGATGATCGTGCACGACTTCATCGCCTCTCCGGTCTCGATATCGTGCCATTCATCCCATAACCCGGCAAACGAGAGAACCGAGCCGTCTCGGGCCGAGATGTAATAGGGCTGCTTGCCCGAAGGCGTCGGTTTCCATTCGTAATAGCCAGAGGCCGGGATCACACAGCGACTGCGCTTGAAGGCTGCACGAAACATCGGTTTTGTCGCCACCGTCTCAGCCCGAGCGTTGAAGGTGGACGGCACCTCCCTGGCGGTCTTTTTCCACCAGGACGGGATCAGGCCCCAGCGCATCGGCACCAGTTCAAGTCGGTCGCTGCCGCGAGGGATTACCACGTCGATGGTCGTGGTCGGCGCTATGTTGTACCGCGGCTGCAAGTTGATGGCCGACTGCGTCAGCCGATAGAGCGCGACGAGTTCGCGCCATGTGTAAGCTTGGGTAAATCGGCCGCACATTGTGGTGATAGTGTCCCGCAATGGTGACAAGCTCAAGGCCTTGGAGGTGAGCTTCTCCGCGGTGATCGGTCGCAGCGCTGATCTCCTCTATGCCATTGGCGCGCATGTTGCCGAGGGTCATGGGGCCGAGCATCATGCCGCGTGTTTACGGAAAATTAAGATTACCAGATTTATATGCCGACAACTTTTGGAGGGGGCATATGCACAAAATCTTGCTTATCGGAGTCGCCATTGCGGTAGCCCTGAGCGTGGCCAACTGCGTTGGCAAAGGCAAGGCGCCGATTGGCAAGGGCAAGGCTCCGCCACCAATCGTAACGAAAGGGTAGAGCAACGCGCCGCCGCTCTCGCATTCCCCCTCGACAACCAGCACGCCCATCACTGGCAACGGCGGGTAGCGCGCCACGTCTAACGCGGCGGTGTGGTTTGCACCATTCGGCCACCCCAATGCCGAGGCATAGCTGACATCGTTCGCCTTTGGCGCTGAATGGGCCGGTAGCGAATGACCCAACTGCGACATCAGCATGACCTAGAGCTCATGTGACCGAAGCCCGTTGGAGGGGCTACCAAAAGGCCGGTTTGAGCCGCTAGGATAGCTGTAATTCGTAGGGCGGGCTTCATGACACGGCGTGCCACGACAGGCGGGAAGGCTGGCAAAGCCCGGCGGGGCAACACCAAGAGCCGCCGAACGGGGCATCTCGGTTCCGCCTCCACGTTGCAGAAGCAACTCCGCGAGCGGACCCGGGAGCTTGTGGAGTCGCGAAAGCAGTTGGCCGAGGCGCTGGAACAGCAGGCGGCCACCAGCGAAATCTTGGGCGTCATTTCGAAATCGCCGACCCGGGTCGAACGGGTATTCGAAATCATCGCCGTAAACGCGCTGCGGCTGTGCGGCTCAGGCTGGAGCGGGGTGATGCTGTTCAACGGCGAGACGATCGAACTTGCGGCAATTCACAACCTTAGCGAATTCGACGGGGCCGGCGCGCTCCGCCGCTCATTCCCGCGCAAGCCAAGCCGGACCGGCGCGACCGACCGGGCGATCTCGACAAATAGGCCTTGCTACATCGCCGATGTATCGGCGATTGACCAATACGACCATCCCGAGTTAGTTCAATCGATCGGCTATCGCAGTATCTTGTCGGTGCCCATGTTGCGCGGCGGTCAGGCGGTCGGCGCCATCTCGATAGTCGCCAAGGCTGCCAATGCCTTCAGCGAGCGCCAGCAGGCGTTGTTGTGCACTTTCGCCGACCAGGCGGTGATCGCGATCGAGAACGCGCGCCTGTTTGATGAGGTGCGGCAGCGCACTGACGATCTTTCCGAGTCACTGGAATACCAGACTGCAACCAGCGAAGTTCTCAACGTCATCAGTCGATCGCCAACAAATGTCCAGCCGGTATTTGATGCGATTTGCGAAAGTGCCTCACGTCTGTGCGATGCGGTATTCAGTGTGGTCTGGCGATACGATGGCGATCTCCTTCACTATGCAGCAAGCCACAATTTCACGCGGGAAGTCCTCGATAACATTTTCAAGACATATCCCAAGCGGCCCGACCGCTCGGTAGCCGCGGGGCGGGCGATATTGGACGGCAGGATAGCCCATGTGCCCGATATGCTCGCAGACCCAGAGTACTCCCACGAGTTGGCCTTGGCCGGGAATTGGCGGGCTTCGCTAGCGGTTCCCATGCTGCGCGATGGCAAGCCGGTGGGCGCGATCTCTGTTGGGAAAGCGGAAGCCGTGCCGTTTTCGGAACGGCAAATGCAATTGCTGACTACCTTTGCCGATCAGGCGGTGATCGCTATCGAAAACGCCCGTCTGTTCGATGAGGTCCAGGCGCGCACGCGCGAACTGGCGACATCGCTGGAAGATTTGCGCACCACTCAAGACCGGCTGGTGCAGACCGAGAAACTCGCCTCGCTCGGTCAGTTGACCGCCGGCATCGCCCACGAGATCAAGAACCCGCTCAACTTCGTCAACAATTTCTCCGGCGTCTCTGTCGAGCTCATTGATGAGTTGCAGGCAACCCTCGGGACTATAAAGGCCGACGACAAAACGGTCGCCGAGATCAGTGAACTGGCCGATACATTACGGGGCAATCTCGACAAGATCGTGCAGCACGGCAAGCGCGCCGACGCCATCGTCAAGAACATGCTGCAGCATTCGCGTCAGGGATCTGCAGAGCACCGGCCGGCGGATATCAACGCCCTGGTCGAGGAGAGCCTCAATCTTGCCTATCACGGTGCGCGGGCAGAGAAACAGGGGTTCAATATCACCCTAAAACGGTCCCTCGACCCTGCCGCCGGTGAGGCCGATGTCTTCCCGCAGGACATTACCCGGGTTCTGCTCAACCTGATCTCGAACGGCTTCTATGCGGCCACCAGGCGCAAGGCGGAAGGCAATGGGGGCGACTATAAGCCCGTACTGGCTGCCAGCACCAGGGACCTCGGCGACCGCGTGGAGATCAGAATCCGCGACAACGGCACTGGCATCCCGCCCGAGGTGAAGGAGCAGATTTTCAATCCATTCTTTACGACCAAGCCCGCTGGGGAAGGGACGGGCCTCGGGCTGTCGATCAGCCATGACATCATCGTCAAGCAACATGGCGGGTCTATCGAGGTGGACACCCGGCCTGGCGAGTTCACCGAGTTCCGCATCGTCTTTCCACGCAAGGCCGCAACCCTTGGCGAAGGGGGAGCCCTGGCATGAGCCTATTGGTGCTGGTGGTCGATGACGAGCCGGATGTTGAGGAGTTGTTCCGCCAGCAGTTCCGGCGTGACTTGCGGGCCGGGCGCTTCATCATGGAATTTGCCCGCTCTGGCGACATGGCGCTTCAGCGCATTGGGGAGGCTGAGGGTGTATCCATCATCCTGATCCTGTCCGACATCAACATGCCCGGAATGACCGGTCTGGAGCTGCTGCCCAGAGCGAAAGCCGCGCGGCCGGATGTTTCGGTGATCATGATCACGGCCTATGGCGATGCGGACACGAAACAAAAAGCGCTAGAGGGCGGCGCGGAGGGGCTGCTCACCAAACCGATTGATTTCGGGGCGCTGCGCAGTGAGATCGACATGCGGGTCCAACGGGCTGCATGACAGTACGAATTTTCGTAATCCGCGACGAGCCCGCATGTCGCCCATTGGCCCTTAACGTCATTTCGCGGCGATACAGCAATCCGGTCGGTTTCGGAGTGAAGCGGACAGGAACCGCAAGATAAAATCGGCGGCCTCGGTCGATAATGACCCGTTTCGGACTTCGCTTTGTTGGTAGAGGGACGGCGCTCGCAGCAATACTTGATATCCCTCGCACATGCGCTTTGGCCCTTGCTGGCCCGTATCAAATTTGGTGCAGTAAGTGGCAGCTTGCGCGCCCCCTTCTCAGTCGCTCCAGCTTGCAAACGAGCAGGGTGTACTCGAAATTCGACGGCAAGAACTCCGAACTTGGAACTTAAATCGAGGAAGCGATGCCTGCACCGCTGACCGAAGTGCGTCAAATTTCCAAGCTCGCTTATGGGTTTATGGCGTCCAAGGCACTGTTTGCCGCGCTCAATCTTGAGCTCTTCGGACACATCTCGCGGGGCGCGCGCACGGCGGAAGCGCTCTCTGAGCTGACCGGCGTTCCGGTTCACAGGATGGAGACCTTGATCGCGGCGCTTGTCAGTACCGGCGTGCTCGTGCGTGAGGCCGGCGGCCTCGCCAACGCCCCGGCGACTGAAACCTACCTAGTGCCTGGGGCGCCAGCCTATTTTGGCGACTACTATCGCTTTCAGATCGGCGGCCAGATCTATGGCATGATGGAGCATCTCGACGCTGGGTTGATCGGTAACGAGGAGGGATTGGCGCATCATCGGATGAGCGGCTGGCTTGCCGACCCCAAGCAGGCGGATAATTTTTCGCGCGCCCAGCATGCGGGATCGCTTGGGCCGGCAATCATGCTGGCGAAGAAGCTCGATCTTGAATGGGCGGAGAATTTGCTCGACGTTGCGGGCGGGACGGGTGCTTATTCCATCGCGTTTTGCCGGAGCAATCCGAGATTGACAGCGACGATCCTCGATTTTCCGACCACCATCAAAGTTGCAGCGCGTTATGTAGATGAAGCCGGAATGACGGAGCGGATTAGGCTGATCAGCGGCGACGCGCGGGAAGTCGACTGGCCCAACCGGCAGGACGTAGTGCTGATGTCCTATTTGCTGAGCGCGGTGGACGGGGCGGAGATCGCGCCGCTGCTTGCGCACGCTCATGCGGCATTGAAGCCGGGTGGCCTGCTTATCCTCCATGATTTCATGCTAGACGAAACGCGGTCGGGGCCGAGCTCGGCGGCACTGTTCTTCCTCCAATATCTGCCGTACCAGCCGGACGCTATCTCATTTACCGCTGGAGAGCTTGCGTCGTTGGTCGAGAAGGCAGGGTTCATTGAAGTCAATCACGCGGTGATGATCCCGGAGATCACCATGATGGTCACCGCGCGAAACCCGGCGGAGGCGGCGTAATGCGGGCGGTTCTTTGCAGAGCCTTCGAGGGCGCGGATGCTCTAGAATTCGGCGAGGCGGCGGAGCCGCGCCCAGCGGATGACGAGATTCTGATTGATGTGCGCGCCGCGTCGGTCAGCTACATGGACAAGCTGATGGCCGAAGGCGGCTATCAACTCCGTCCCGAGTTGCCCTATTCACCGGGAACCGAGGTGGCGGGTGTGGTGATCGAATGCGGCGCGGGAGTCGGCCGCTTCAAGCCCGGCGACAGCGTGGCAGGTCAGCTTTGGTATGGCGGGTATGCCGGAGCAGGCGGTCGCCAAGCACTGGAAATGCGCCTTGATTCCAGAAGGGGTAGATTACGCCACCGCCTCCACCGTTCTGCACAACTATCTCACCGCCTACTGCGCCCTGATCGACCGCTGCGCTCTGAAGCCCGGAGAGACCTTATTTGTCACTGGTGCGACGGGTGGGGTCGGCATGGCGGCGGTAGATATGGGGCGGATGCTTGGGGCGCATGTGATCGCGGGGATCGGAGACGACGCCAAGGCCGGCGTGGCGCGGGAAGCCGGGGCTGCGGACGTCGTCAACTACCGCAAGGAAGACTTGCGCGCCCGGATCAAGGACCTTACCGCCGGACGCGGCGTGGACGTCTGTTTCGAGATGATCGGCGGCGAAATTTTCCTGACTATAGCGCGGCTGATGGCATGGGGTGGGCGGATTTCCCCCATCGGGTTCGTGGGAGGCAAAATCCCAGCACTGCCGATGAACCTTCCGCTCTTGAAGAGCTATTCGGTCGTGGGTGTCTTTGCCGGGGCTTGGGTGGAGAAGTTTCCCGAGGATGCAGCAGCCGCGGCGAACGAGGTGATGGGCTGGCTCGCAGAAGGCGCACTCAAACCGAGGATCGACTGGGTGATGCCGCTCGAAGACGCAGCAGAGGCGATGCGGCTTCTTGGCCGAAGAGAGGCCAGGGGGCGTATCGTGCTCGAAACCTCGGAAGGGTCCGCATTGCGATAAGACACTGATGGCTGCTTGTGGCCCCATCGCGTCAGCTCGCGGCAACGCAGCAATTTGATCGCTTTTGGGGCAAAGCCGACATGGCCTAAGTGTCGCTCACAGAACGGGTTGAATGAGCACATTGTTAGCTCTGACGGCTGGCTGAGAAGAGCTTACGGAATAGCGCTTCTGAGAGGCGTAAGCCCTCGTCAGTGAATACGACCGACTTTGCTTTGCCGACCGGATTGGAGATTAGACCCTTGGCATGAAGCCGTTCCATTGAAGCCCAGTCGAAGGATTTCCAGGTCCGATCCCCTTCATGACGGCCCAGAAACAGCAGGGCAAGAACGGCCTCGCCAATACGGTATTGGTCGATGTCCATGATTGATAAAGCTCCGAATTACGGGATGATCGCTGGACTTAACAATAGCCCGGCGTCTGAATCGTGATAAGACAAGGCCATGGCGATGGACACCTAACATGGCAAGATTCGACCGAACGATATCCGTCCCTAGACAAATGCAGACGACTTACGAGAGTATCCTCTCTCTGACAGAGCCGTTCTGTCGTAACCATCTGAATGACGAATATTGCGAGTTGGCGCAACATATGGCCGCAGCGCTTTGTCGGAAGCGATCCAGCCCGGTCACTTCGGGACAGGTCCGGACCTGGGCCTGCGCGATTTTGTACTCGCTAGGGAAGATCAATTTCTTGTCTGATCCATCGACGCAGCCTTACATGACCATGGCTGACCTGTGCATCGCGTTCGGCGTTGGGCAAAGCACCGCCAGCGCGAAGGCGCAGATCATTTTGCAGACGCTCAAAACTCACCAGCTTGATCTAAAATGGTCGCTGTCCAGCTTGTTGGATATGAATGTTTTTCAATTTCAGCATCGTTTGCCCCCTTCCCGTCTGGTTGCTTGCCGTCTGGTTGCTTGGCGATCCTATTCCGACGCTTTCACAAATTTCCTAAATCAGTAGGAATAAATAGCTTCAAATGCCGGCTGATGGTTGCATCGACTCCCGTTGAAAAGCCCGAATTTGGCTCGTGCAAAGGCGGCACGTCTGTGCCCGGTTTGTCGAACTCTGCCGCACCTTGGGCCTGCTGACAGGGACCAGCGTTGCGGTTGACGGCAGCAAGTTCAAGGCGGTGAACAACCGCGACAAGAACTTCACGCGCGCCAAGATGCAGCGGCGCATTGCGCAGATCGAGGAGGGCGTTGCCCGTTACCTGCAGCAGCTCGACACGGCCGACCGGCAGGAACCGTCGCAGGCGCTCAAAACCAAGACGGAGCGACTGAAAGAGAAAATCGAGAAGCTAAAGCAAGAGATGCAGCGCCTTGTCGGGCTCCAGGCGGTGATGCTCGCCACTCCTGACCACCAGATATCGCTGAGCGATCCTGATGCCCGCTCGATGGCCACAAGTGGCCGAGGCTCCGGCGTCGTCGGCTACAACCTCCAGGTCGCCGTGGACATCAAGAATCATCTGATCGTCGCGCATGAGGTGACGAACGTCGGGACTGACCGGTCGCAGCTCTCGCCCATGGCCAAAGCGGCAAAGGTGCCCGTGGGGGTCGAGAAGCCCGATGCCATCGCTGACCGCGGCTACTTCAGTGGCGAAGAAATCCTGGCTTGCGAGAATGCTGGCATCACGGTCACGCTGCCCAAGCCGATGACCTTCAACTCAAAGGCGCAGGGGCGCTTTGGCAAGCAGGACT
>JARRNI010000155.1:0-9434 GCA_037385125.1 Pseudolabrys sp. | reverse complement strand
GAGGGCGGTGTGCCGATCGGCACGATGACGCCGTCGAAGAGCAACTTTGCCACGCGCCGCATGAGCACCAACGAGGCGGCGCTGATGATCCGCGGGCCGAGCCAGCTCTATCTCTCGCTCGGCGACAGCAAGCCGGACGGCTCGATCGCCATCAGGCTCTATTATAAGCCGATGGTGATGCTGATCTGGCTCGGTGCGGTGGTGATGATGCTGGGCGGGGCGCTGTCGCTGTCCGACCGGCGCCTGCGCATCGGCGCACCCCGGCCCGGCAAAAAGCCGGCGGCCAAACCGTCGCTGCAGCCGGCGGAGTAGGGCGATGCGCCGGCTCGCGCTTATCGCATTTCTTCTGGCGGCGCTGGCCCCGAGCCTCGCGCTCGCGGTGACGCCGGACGAGATGCTGAAGGATCCGGCGCTGGAAGCGCGCGCCCGCGCCATCTCGCGCGAGCTGCGTTGCCTGGTCTGCCAGAACCAGGACATCGACGATTCGGAAGCCCCGCTCGCCCACGATCTGCGCGTGCTGGTGCGAAACCGCCTGAAGCAGGGCGACACCGACAAGCAGGTGATCGACTACATCGTGGCGCGCTACGGCGAATTCGTCTTGCTCAAGCCGCGCTTCGAGCTGCGCACCCTGGCACTGTGGGGCCTGCCGCCGGTGGCTTTGCTGGCGGGCGTGATCGGGCTCTTCGTGGCGCTGCGTCGGCGCAAGACGACCGGCACGGACCCGGCGCCGCTCAGTGCCGCCGAACAGCAGCGGCTGGCCACGCTGGTCGAGCCAAGGGCCGAATGAGGCTCCGGCAAACTGTTGAATTACAATAGTAAATTTTTATCGATACCTTACAAAAGTTTAATCCCCCCGACAGGACGCCGTAAGTCTCTTGCCCCCATCTTCGGATTCGAAAAAGGCGCTGCAAGACGCGCCTCCAGCGATCCAGATGGAGTTCCTGATGAACCCGGGCGACTCGTACGCTCCTGATTCACCAAAGAAACCGCGGCTGCTTTCCGCCCGCCGCGTCGTCCTTCTCACCACCGCTATCGCCGGCCTAAGGTCAAGCCGGCGGTGATTTCGGTCCGCGTCAAGATCGACGGCGGCCAGACCACCGGTTCCGGCGACCTGCAGAACTTGCCGCCGGGCTTGCGCGAGTTCTTCCGCCGTTTCGGCATGCCGGACTTCCCGAACAACAGGCGGCACGGCCACAGCATCATCACAGGCCAGGGCTCGGGGTTCTTCATTTCGTCTGACGGCTACGCGGTGACCAATAATCACGTGGTCGAGAAGGCCGAGACCGTGCAGGTCAAGACCGACGACGGCAAGACCTACAAGGCCAAGGTGATCGGCACCGATCCGCGCACCGATCTCGCGCTGATCAAGGTCGACGGCGGCCCGTTTCCCTATGTGAAACTCGCCGACAACACCCCTCGCATCGGCGACTGGGTGATTGCGGTCGGCAATCCGTTCGGTCTCGGCGGCACCGTCACGGCCGGCATCGTCTCGGCGCGCGGGCGCGATATCGGCGCCAGCCCCTATGACGATTTCATCCAGATCGACGCGCCCATCAATAAGGGCAATTCCGGCGGCCCGGCCTTCGATACCTCGGGCAACGTGATCGGCGTCAACACGGCCATCTTCTCGCCCTCCGGCGGCTCGGTCGGCATCGCCTTCGCGATTCCCGCCAACACGGTCAGGACCGTGATCACCCAGCTCAAGGAGCACGGCTCGGTGACGCGCGGCTGGATCGGCGTGCAGATTCAGCCGGTGACCAAGGACATTGCCGACAGCCTCGGGCTGAAGAAGGCGCAAGGCGCGCTGGTGGCCCAGCCGCAGCCCAACAGCCCGGCGGTGAAGGCCGGCATCGAGGCCGGCGACGTCATCACCGCCGTCAACGGCAAGAACGTCAAGAACCCGCGCGAGCTCGCCAAAGAGATCGGCGCGATGGCCCCTGACACCAAAGTCAAGCTGTCGATCGTGCACAAAGGTTCCGAGAAGACGATCATGCTGACACTCGGCAAGATGCCGAAGCAGGTGGAGGCGAGCAATTCCAGCTCCAACAAGAACAAAAACGGCGGTAGCACCAATCTCGCCAAGCTCGGCCTCACGCTGGCCCCTGCCTCGCGCGTTGCGGGCGCCGGCAACGAAGGCGTGGTGGTCACCGCGGTCGACGCCTCGGGTGTTGCCGCCGACCACGGCTTCTCGACTGGCGATGTCATTCTCGAAGTCGCCGGCAAATCGGTATCCACCCCTGCGGACGTGCGCCATGTGATCGCCAGCGCCCGTTCGTCGGGTAAGCACGCTGTGCTGGTACGGGTGAAGAAGGGTGGCAACACCCGCTTCGTCGCCCTGCCGGTCGGCAACGGCTGACAGAGCTAGAGGACGTGCTGCCGGCATCCGTCGCCCCCGCCGGTTGCATGACCTCGACGGGACGGGCCTCGTGCCCGTCCCGGCTAATTCCGGAAAGCGGACGGGCGCCGAAGAACGGCCAGGCCGCTTCCGGCCTGAACTCCAACCCCGGCATCCGTCGCCCCCGCTGGGGTGGGGTCGTTGAGGGGGTGGCGGGCCAAATCCGCCACCCCCTCGCGTATGTCAGGGGTCTACGTGGGGGTGTGAGCGCCCCGGCGCCGGCGATTTGGCCGCCCCCTCGAGGGCAGGCGATCCGGCGGGGAATTGACCCGCCACCGAATCAATTGGAAATGGTGTAACCGATGCCCACTTATGCGGATATCTACGGGCAGCGCGCCGCCAGCCGCACGGCAGCGGCAGACGCGCAACCGGATCGGGTCACCATGCGTCTTTTGATCATCGAGGACGACCGCGACGCCGCCGATTACCTGGTCAAGGCGTTTCGTGAAGTCGGCCATGTCGCCGACGCCGCCACCGACGGCGAGGACGGCCTGGCCATGGCGCTCGACGGCCAATATGACGTGCTGATTGTCGACCGCATGCTGCCTAAGAAGGATGGGCTGGCGGTGATCGGCACCCTACGCGAGAAAGGCATTGAAACCCCGGCGCTCATCCTGTCGGCCCTCGGCCAGGTCGATGACCGGGTCAAGGGCCTGCGTGCCGGCGGCGACGACTACCTGCCCAAGCCCTATTCCTTCTCCGAACTGCTCGCCCGGGTCGAGGTGCTGGCGCGCCGCCGCGGCGGCCGCGCCGAAGAGACCGTGCTGCGGGTGGCCGATCTCGCCCTCGACCGGCTGTCCCATGAGGTCCGCCGCGGCGACGAGGAAATCTCGCTGCAACCGCGCGAATTCCGGCTGCTGGAATACCTGATGCAGCATGCCGGACAGGTGGTGACCCGCACCATGCTGCTGGAGAACGTGTGGGACTACCATTTCGATCCCCAAACCAACGTGATCGACGTGCACATCTCGCGTTTGCGCTCGAAAATCGATAAAGGTTTCTCCCAGCCGCTTCTGCATACGGTGCGCGGCGCGGGATACATGATACGTGACGGCGCTCGGTAAGCTTTTCCGCACCACCACGTTCAAGCTGACGCTGGTCTATTTGGCAGTGTTCGCGCTGTTCGCGGCCTTTTTGCTCGGCTATTTCGCCCTCAACACCCGCCGCCTGATCACCGAACAGATCACCCAGACGGTCAATGCGGAGATCACCGGCCTCTCCGAGCAGTACCGGCTCGGCGGCATCCGGCGGCTGGTGATCGTGGTCTATGCGCGCGCGCGCAGGCCGAGCTCCAGCCTTTATCTCGTCACCACCTTCACCGGCCAGGCGCTCGCCGGCAACGTCACCGCGCTGTCGCCCGGCATCCTGGACAGCCCGGGCTGGAGCGAAACGGTCTATCGCCGGCTGGACGAGCCCGCAAGCTCGAAGAAGCCAGAGCACGAGGCGCTGGTGCGCGTGTTCCAGTTGCCGGGCGGCTTCCGCCTGCTGGTCGGGCGCGACCTGGAAGAGCGCGAGCGCCTCTATCGCATCGTGCTGGCCGCCGGGCGCTGGTCGGTGGCCATTGTGATCGTGCTCGGCCTCGCCGGCGGCCTGTTCGTCTCGCGCCGCGTGCTCGCCCGCGTCGACGCCATGACGGAGACCACCAGGACCATCATGGACGGCGATCTGGGCGGGCGGCTGCCGGTGACCGGCACCGGCGACGAGCTCGATCGCCTCGCGCAGAACCTAAATGCCATGCTGGAGCGCATCGAGGCGCTAATGCAGGGGCTGAAGGAGGTCTCGGACAATATCGCCCACGACCTCAAGACGCCGCTGACCAGGCTGCGCAATCGCGCCGAAGAGGCATTGCGCGCCGCCCATAGCGACAGCGAATACCGGGCGGCGCTGGACGCAACCATCGAGGAATCGGAAGGGCTGATCCGCACCTTCAACGCGCTGCTGATGATCGCGCGCGCGGAATCGGGCCAGGCGCGCGAGGACATGAACGAGTTCGACGCCGCCGAGATCGCTCAGGACGTGGGCGAACTCTACGAACCGCTGGCGGAGGAAAAGGGCATCGCGCTGAAGGTCGAAGCCGATGCGCCGGCGCAGGTGAAGGGCAATCGCGAGCTGATCAGCCAGGCGCTCGCCAATCTGATCGACAATGCCATCAAATATGCCGCGCCCTGTCTGGAGCGGCCAGCCGGCGTCGCGCCTGAGATCGTGGTGCGCGCGCTCAACGAGGGGGAGCGCGTCCTGCTGATCGTCGCCGACACCGGGCCGGGCATTCCGGAGGACGACCGCGCGCACGTGGTCGAGCGCTTCGTGCGGCTGGAGCAGAGCCGCTCGCTGGCTGGCTCGGGGCTGGGCCTGAGCCTGGCCGCGGCGGTGGCGCGGCTGCATGGTGGCGAATTGACGCTGGAGGACAATTATCCCGGCTTGAAATGCATGATTGCCTTGCCGCGCGGTGGCCCGGTACAGAGTGCGGGATGAGCCCGCCCGCCAAGAAGCAACCCGTGTCCCGCAAGCCGGCGCGCAAGATCGTCCGCGCGCCCAAGGCTGATCGCGCGGGTTCGCTGCGGCCGTCGAGTGGCACGACATTGGCCGCGCGCATCGTCGCCGCGGCGCAGCTCAGCGACGCGCAAAGCGCGCGCGAACGGGTGGCCGAATGGCTGGCCGGCCTGCCGCCGCAAGAGGGGCAGGGGCTCAATGCGTTGCTGGCGGCGCATCCGATGCTGGTCACGCTGCTGGAGGCCTTGAGCGAAAGCTCGCCGTTCCTGTGGGAGCTCGCCAGCCGCGAGCCGGCGCGGCTCATCCGCCTGCTGGAGGCCGATCCCGATGCCCATTTCGCCGCGCTGCTGGCCGATCACGGTGAGGCGGCGGCGGCGACCGCGGACGACGCGCAAGCCATGCGGCATCTACGCCGCATGAAGGCGGAAGCCGCGCTGTTGATCGCGGTCGCCGATATCGGCGGCGCCTGGCCGGTGATGCGGGCGGCGCGCGCGCTCACCGATCTCGCCGATACCGCGGTCGCCGCCGCCGTTCGCTTCGCGCTGGCGGAAGCCGCGCGCGCCGGGCGCCTCACGCCGAAGGACAAGGCCAACCCGCACATCGACAGCGGCTATATCGTCGTCGCCATGGGCAAACTGGGCGCTTTCGAGCTCAACTATTCCAGCGACATCGATCTCATCGTCTTTTTCGATCCGGAATCGCCGCTCGTGCCGGAAGACGAGGCGCCGACGCCGCTGTTCGTCAAGGTGACGCAGCGGCTGGTGAAGCTTTTGCAGGAGCGGACCGCCGACGGCTACGTTTTCCGCACCGACCTGCGCCTGCGTCCCGATCCGGCCTCGACCGCGATCGCCATCTCCACGCCGGCGGCGTTATCCTATTACGAGAGCGTCGGGCAGAACTGGGAGCGCGCGGCTATGATCAAGGCGCGCGCCTGCGCCGGCGACATCGCGGCGGGCGAGGCGCTACTCGACGAACTGTCGCCCTTCGTCTGGCGCAAATATCTCGACTTCGCGGCGGTCGCCGACGTACACGCCATGAAGCGGCAGATCAACGCCTATCGCGGTCACGGCGAGATCGCGGTCGAAGGCCACAACATCAAGCTCGGCCGCGGCGGCATTCGCGAGATTGAGTTCTTCGCGCAGACCCAGCAATTGATCGCCGGCGGGCGCAATCCTCATCTGCGCGACCGCGACACGCTCACCACCCTCGACAAGCTGGGCGAGGACCGCTGGATCGATCCCGGCACACGCGATGAGATGAAGGCGGCTTATTGCTTTATGCGCACGGTCGAGCACCGGCTGCAGATGGTCAATGACGAGCAGACCCAGGCGCTGCCGGCCGAGCGTGAAGGGGTGGAGCGCTTCGCGCACTTCCTTGGGTTCAAGGACCGCGACGCCTTCGCCAAGGTTTTGGTCGGCCATCTCGACAAGGTGCAGCGCTATTACGCGCGCCTGTTCGAGAAGACGCCCGCCGGTCCCGACAAGCCTGCCCTTCGCTTTTCCGCCGACGCCGACGACCACAAGACGCTCGACCGCCTCAACGAGCTCGGCTACCGCAAGCCGCTGGAAGTCTCCACCATCGTGCGCCACTGGCTGGCTGGCGGATACCGTTCGCTCAAGGGTGAGACCGCGCGCGACCATCTCGCCGAGCTCCTGCCGGCACTGCTCGAGCAGTTCGCGCGCACCGACAGCCCCGACGCCGCGGTGGTGGCGTTCGATCATTTCCTCGCCAATCTGCACGCCGCCGCGCGCCTGCTGTCGCTGCTGCGGCAGAACCCGGAGCTGATTTCGCTGCTCGCGCTGGTGCTCGGCATCGCGCCGCGGCTCGCTGATACGCTAGCCCGCTATCCGCAGGTGATGGACGCGCTGGTCGATCCGAGCTTCTTCGGCGCGCTGCCCGGCCAGGCGGAGCTCGGCAAGCGGCTGGGTGCGGCGCTCGCGCAGTCGAGCCATGACGAGGACCTGCTCGAGCGCATCCGCATGTTCGGGCTCGAATACATGTTCCTGATCGGCGTGCGCATCCTCACCGGCACGGTGACCGCGCGCCAGGCGGGCGAGGCCTTTGCGCGGCTGGCCGACGCGGTGATCCGCGCCGTGCACCGTTCGGTGGCGGATAATTTCGCGCGGGCGCATGGCGCGATCACGGCCCAGGAAAACGCCGTGCTCGCCATGGGCAAGCTTGGCGGCTACGAGATGACCGCGACCTCCGACCTCGACCTGATCCTGGTCTATGACTTCGACCAGGACCATCCGGAGTCGGACGGCGGGCGCCCGCTCTACGGCCCGCAGTATTTCGCGCGGCTCACGCAGCGGCTGATCAACGCGCTGACCGCGCAGACCAATTATGGCGCGCTCTACCAGGTCGACATGCGGCTGCGCCCATCCGGCCGCGCCGGCCCGCTGGCGACCCAGATCGAAAGCTTCTCCGACTACCAGGAAACCGAGGCCTGGACCTGGGAGCATATGGCGCTCACGCGCGCGCGCGTGGTTTCGGCTTCGTCCGAATTCAAGGCGCGGGTGGAAGCGGTCATCCGCGGCATCCTGCAGCGAACGCGCGACCGGGCGCTAATCGCCGGCGACGTGGTGGAGATGCGCGCGGCCATTGCCAAGGAGAAAGGCGACAAGGACCGCTGGGACCTCAAATACACCGCCGGCGGGCTGATCGACATCGAGTTCATCGCGCAATTTCTCCAGCTCGTGCACGCGCATGAGAAGCCGGAAATCCTCGATACCTCGACCGCGGGCGTGCTCGACAAGGCGTGGCGCCTGCGGGTGCTGGCGGTGGAAGACGCGGAAGTGTTGCGCCCGGCGGTGCGGCTTTATCACGATGTGACGCAGATCCTGCGGCTGTGCCTGCCGGGGCCGTTCGATCCGAAGGCCGCAGGGCCGGGGCTGCTGCGCCTTCTGGCGCGCGCTGGCGACGTACCAGATTTCGCCGCGCTGGAGGCGACGCTTACCGAGACACAGGCGCGCGTGCGCGAGAGCTTCGTGCGGATTCTCGGCAACGCGCCATAGCCGGTACCGCGTCTCGTTCCCTCCCCCTTGCAGAGGGAGGTAAAGGAAAGGTCACGCCGCTTCTTCCTTCGGTAGCGCGCAATGCGGCTCGAGCGGCAGTCGCACCACCACCAGCGTGCCCTTGTCCATAGTCGAGCGGATGCGCATGCGGCCGCCGTGCAACTCCACCAGCGATTTGGAGATGGCGAGCCCCAGCCCCGAGCCTTGATGGCTCTTGGTCAGTTGGCTTTCCACCTGCTCGAAGGGGCGCCCCAGCCGGGTCAGCGCGTCCTTGGCGATGCCGATACCGGTGTCGGCAATGCCGAGCACGATGCAGCCGTCGGCGGCGCGCCCGCGCACGGTGACGCGGCCGCCGGCGGGGGTGAACTTCACCGCGTTGGACAGGAGATTGAGCGCGATCTGCTTGAGCGCGCGGCGGTCGGCGCGCAGGTGCAGGCTGGGCGCGATGCGGGCGGACAGCGCAAGTTGCTTTTCCTCGGCGCGGGCGGAAACCACGCGCATGGCCTCGCTCAGGAGTTGGTCGAGCGCGAGATCCTCGAAGTCGAGACGGATGCGGCCGGCCTCGATCTTGGACATGTCGAGCACGTCGTTGATGACGTCGAGGAGGTATTGCCCGCTCAAGTTGATGTCGGCGCAGTATTCCTTGTATTTCTCTGCGCCAAGCGGACCGAACATGCCCGACTCCATGATCTCGGAAAAGCCGATTATGGCGTTGAGCGGCGTGCGCAGCTCGTGGCTCATATTGGCGAGGAATTTCGACTTGGCCTGATTGGCTTCCTCGGCCCGGGTCTTCTCGGCGGCATATTTCTCGGCGAGCTCGGCGGAGCGCTGCTGCGATGCCCGCAGGTCGGCGACGCTTGCCATCAGTCGCTTCTCGCTGTCGACCAGCTTCTCCTCGTGCGTCTTGAGCGCTGTGATGTCGGTGCCGACGGAGACGTAGCCGCCGTCCTTGGTGCGGCGCTCTGAGATGTGGAGCCAGCGGCCGTCCTCGAGCTGGGCCTCGAAGGTGCGGGCGCCGGGAGCGGCCGGCCCGTCGGCCACCGCCTTGTGGCGCACCACCGGCTTGCGGCCCGCAGCCACCACCGACTCGTAGGAAGCGCCGACGGCGATCGCCTCGTCGGGCAGGTCGTGCAGCTCCTGGAAATTGGAGTTGCACAGAACGAGCCGGTTGTCCGCGTCCCACAGCACGAAGGCTTCGGGGATGGTCTCGATGGCGTCGCGCAGGCGCAGGTCGGCGGCCACCGTCTTTTCCACCAGGTGCTTCTGCTCGGTGACGTCGACCGCGATGCCGATAAGATGCGGGCCGGGCTCGCGCGGCTGACTCACCAGTTCGCAGCGCGCGCGCAGCCACACCCAATGGCCGTCGGCGTGGCGCATGCGGAACGCATGATCGATCACCGTCACCTTGGCGTCGACGACCTCGGTGGCGAGCTCGTAGAGCTGCACGTCGTCGGGATGCACCAGCGCGCTCACGTCGCCGAAGGAGAGCAGGTCGTCTTTGGCTTCGAGACCGAGAAGGTCGAACATCGACTGCG
>JARRNI010000154.1:0-8393 GCA_037385125.1 Pseudolabrys sp. | reverse complement strand
CACCAAGCTCGACAGCATCGAGCTTGGTGATATCACCGTGTTCGACGTGCCGGCATTGGTGCTGCCAGACGATCGGCTATGGCAAAATCTTCTCGGCATGGCGTTTTTGTCGCGCCTGAGGCGCTACGACGTCGCCCATGGGCGGATGGTGCTGGAGCAGTAGTCGCCCTCCCCGCCATTCCGGGGGGAGATTGCTGGCGAGCGAACCCGGAATCCAGACCGAAACGAAAGGCTTTGCCAGGTGACCCTGGATTCTCGGCTCGCCACGCCTTCGCTCTGCGGGCTTCGGCGTGGCACCCCGGAATGACAGGGAACGGCTTTTCGCTCCTCGCGCGTTGGGGTATTTGAACCCCCGCAATCCAACACCCATTTCCGAGGCCCTGATGTTTCCCACGCCGAAGCCCTCGCTCACGCCCAATACCTACGCCTATGAATCCTTGCCCATGGTGAAGCCCACCGGCTTCCGCGAATACGACGCCCGCTGGCTGCTGGAGAAGGAAATCAACCTGATGGGCGTGCAGGCGCTGGGGATGGGTCTCGGCACATTGATCCGCGAGATGGGCGTCAAGCCGGAGATCGTCACCGGCCACGATTTCCGCAGCTATTCCGCCGCGGTGAAGATGGCGCTCGTTTCCGGCCTGATGGCGGCCGGCTGCAAGGTGCACGACATCGGGCTGGCGCTCACGCCGATGGCCTATTTCGCCCAGTTCGCGCTCGACGTGCCGTGCGTCGCCATGGTCACCGCCTCCCACAACGACAACGGCTGGACCGGCGTGAAGATGGGTGCCAACCGGCCGCTCACCTTCGGCCCCGACGAGATGGGGCGGCTGAAGGAGATCGTGCTCAACGCCCAGTTCAAGACGCCCGGTGGCGGGTCGTTCGAGTTCGTCGAGAACTTCCCTGAGCGTTATATTGCCGACGTCACCAACCGCCCCAAGCTCAAAAGGAGCCTCAAGGTGGTGGCCGCCTGCGGCAACGGCACCGCCGGCGCCTTCGCGCCGCGCGTGCTGGAAGCCATCGGTTGCGAGGTGGTGCCTCTCGACTGCGAACTCGACCACACCTTCCCGCACTACAATCCCAATACCGAAGACCTGAAGATGCTGCATGCCATGAGCGAAGCGGTGTTGGCCAACAAGGCCGACGTCGGTCTCGGCTTCGACGGCGACGGCGACCGCTGCGGCGTGGTCGACAACGAGGGCGAAGAGATCTTCGCCGACAAGGTCGGCGTGATGCTGGCGCGTCACCTGTCCGAATTGCACAAGGGCGTGACCTTCGTAGTCGACGTCAAATCGACCGGCCTCTTCCACACCGATCCGGTACTGATCGCCAACGGCGCCAAGACCGACTATTGGAAGACTGGCCATTCCTACATCAAGCGCCGCGTCAACGAGCTGAATGCGCTCGCCGGCTTCGAGAAGTCCGGCCACTTCTTCTTCAACAAGCCGATCGGCCGCGGCTACGATGACGGCATGATCTACGCGCTTGCCGTCTGCGACATGCTCGACCGTGCGCCCGACAAGACCATGGCCGATTTGCGGCGCGCGCTGCCGATGACCTGGGGCTCGCCCACCATGTCGCCGCATTGCGACGACGAGAAGAAATACGCTGTGGTCGACGCGGTCACCAAGCATTTCGAGGACGCCCGGGAGAACGGCGACAAGGTCGCCGGGCAAGCCATCCGCGATCTGGTCACCGTCAACGGCATTCGCGTCACTGTGGAGGACGGCACCTGGGGCCTGGTGCGCGCCTCATCCAACAAGCCGGAGTTGGTGGTGGTGGTGGAAAGCCCGGTGTCGGATGCGCGCATGCGCGAGATGTTCAAGGTGGTGGATGGCGTGCTGCGTACCCATCCCGAAGTGGGCGAGTACAATCAGAAGATTTAAGGGCGCGCCCGCCGGTTGCGCCCGCCGGCGGGGCGGCCGATAATCCGTCGATCGGCCGCCTCGAGAGCCGGACATTGGGGGCAAACGCCCTGCGCGCCACGCGAATCTTCTCAACTTTCGTCACCGCGTTCGTTCTGGCCGTTGCGGCGGGACAGGCCCATGCCCGCACCGCCTGGAACAATATCCGCTCGTTCGCCGTCGGCACGCGTCCGATCATGGACGGGAAGGGCGTGTTCACTTTCAAGGCGCCCTATCGCGCCATGGACCAGCGCCGGGTGCCACTTTCGGTCAAGGCGGCTTTCCACGATGGCCGCACGATCAAGTCCATCACCTTCGTGGTCGATGAGGACCCGATGCCGATCGCGGCGACTTTCCGCTTTGCCGACGATCGTGCCCGCGCGAATATCGGCTTCGACATCCGGCTCGACCATGCCTCGCCGGTACATGCCATCGTTGAAGCGAGCGACGGCAAGCTCTACATGAGCGAGCATTTCGTGAAGGCATCGGGTCTCGGCGTCTGCGCCGCGCCGCCGATCGACAACGAGGCGGTGGCGTTGCGCACCATGGGCCGGATGCATCTCGCCGACATCACCGGCGGTGACGGCGCGGCCAACGCGACGCACTTCCGCCGCCGGGCGGCGCCCGACATCAAGCACCCGCAGAACACCGGGATGCAGATGAACCAGGTCACCATGCTCTACATCCCGCTGCGCTATGTCAGCGCCATCGAGGTCGCCGAGGGCGGCGCCAAGCTGTTCGACGTGAAAGGCAGCATGACGCTGAGCGAGAACCCGCACATCGCGCTCGACTACCGGCCCAACGGCGCCAATGTGCTCAAGGTTACGGTGAAGGACACCAGCAAGTCGGTCTGGCGCCACGCCTTCCCCACGGGATCGGGCAGCTAACACCGCTTTGCCCTCGCCTGGAGTGGGAGGTGAAGGGAGGCTGCGGCACGCGAACGGAATTAAGCCGAAACAAGAACACGCCACCGCTTCCGCTGGGGCGAGCGTTCTGAAATATTATCGCCATGCGCATCGCCATTCTCGGCGCGGGGCCCGCTGGGCTTTATCTCGCCTTCCTGATCAAACGCCGTGACCGCCACGCGGAGGTGACGGTGATCGAGCAGAACCCGGCCGACGCTACTTTCGGTTTCGGCGTGGTGTTCTCCGACCGCGCGTTGGAATTTCTGCGCGAGGACGACGAGGCGACCTACGATACAATCGTCCCGCGCCTGGAAACCTGGCACGACATGATGCTGAACTTACGCGGCGAGCGTGTCGTGATCGACGGCTTCGGCTTTTCCGCCCTCGGGCGCTTAAGCCTGTTGCAGCTCCTGCAGGCGCGCGGGGCAAGCGTGGGCGTTGCACCGGTCTACGGGCGGACGGTGAAGGCGCTGGCCGAGCTGGATGGCTTCGATCTCGTGGTTGGCGCCGACGGCGTCAATTCCCTGGTGCGGCGCAGCCTGGAAAAAGCGTTCGGCGCCAACGTCACACTGTTGACCAACCGCTTTGCCTGGTTCGGCACGGCCAAGCGCTTCGACACGCTGTCGCACAGCTTCGTCGAGACGGAGCTGGGTGCCTTCAACGCGCACCATTACCGCTACGCGCCCGACGCCAGCACCTTCATCGTCGAGGTCGACGCCGCCACCTTCGAACGCGCCGGCTTCTGGCATCTGCGCGATTGGGAGGCGCGCGTCATCTGCGAACACTTGTTTGCGCCGACGCTCGACGGCCATGACCTGATTTCCAACAACTCGATCTGGCGGCCGTTTCCGATCGTGCGCAACGAGCGCTGGTGGCACGGCAAATACGTGTTGCTGGGTGACGCCCTGCACACGGCGCATTTCTCCATCGACTCGGGCACGCGGCTCGCCATGGAGGACGCCATCGCGCTCGACGAGGCGCTTGCCGCGCAACCGCGCGATCTCTCTGCCGGGCTTTCTTCCTACGAGAACGCGCGCCGTCCGGTGCTGGAAAAGCTGGTGGCTGGCGCCAATGGAAGCGCGCAATGGTACGAGCATTTCGCGGAGCATATGAAGCTCGCACCGGTGGACTTTGCCATGAGCTATCTCACCCGCTCCGGCCGCGTCGATCTCGAACGCCTGCGCAAGGTGTCGCCGAATTTCGTGGCGCGGTATGAGCAGGAACGGACACACTGACTTGTGTGCCCCGGGACGCGGCGCAGCACTTGCGTGCTGCGCTGCTCCGTGACACGGAACCTAGCCGTTCCGCCCTGCCGCGCGCAGGGTCGGCAGGCCGATGCCGGTCGAATCGAAGCCGCCGTCGGCGGCGACGATCTGCCCAGTGACATAGCTCGCGTGGTCGCTGCACAGGAAGTAGATGACTTCCGCCAGTTCCTCTTCCAGGCCGTAGCGGTTGAGCGGCATGTGGTCGTGATAGTCTTGGCGGATTTCCGGCGCATGAACCGCCTTGGCCATGGCTGTGTCCACCGGCCCCGGCGCCACCGCGTTGACGCGGATGCCGAGCGGGGCGAGCTCGACCGCCTGCTGCTTGGTGAGATGCGCGAGGCCCGCTTTGCTGGTGCCGTAGGCGGTGCGCAGGGTGGAGGCGCGCAAGCCCGAAATCGAGGTGATGTTGACGATCGCGCCCCCGCCGGAATCGCGCATCAGCGGCGCCGCGGCTTGCGTCACCAGGAACGGCCCGGTGAGATTGACCGCCAGCACGCGCTGCCAATCTTCGTAGGTCACATCAAGGATCGGCTTGAAGATGGCGATGCCGGCATTGTTGATTAGCGCGTCCAGCCGGCCGAAGCGCTCTTTGACGCTGTCGAGCGCGCCGGCGACCCCTGGCGCATCGGCAACGTCGCAGGTGATGGCCAGGGTTGTCTCCGGCTTTCCCAGCGCCACGTAAGTGCGCTGGAGGTTCTCGCCGTCGATGTCGAGCAGAGCCACCTGCCAGCCGTCGGCGAGGAAGCGTTTGGCGGTGGCGAGCCCGATGCCGCGCGCGCCGCCGGTGACCAGGGCGACCCTTTCGGCTGCGTCGTTCATGTGTCTCCCCTCGTACTTATGAACCGCTGTCGTTCGTCAGGCCGTAAGGCATGCCCCGGCGTTGCGCCAGATTGGTTCAATTCGCCACCCATCCTATACTACAGTTTTCCGGTTCGGCGCATCGAAGCCCCGCGTGGGCAGGCTGGGTGCGGGCAATTTCACGGTCGGGGACGGCAGCGGGCTTGTTTGGAGCCGTAAAATGAAACCGCTTGCGATGAAGACGGCTGGGATCGCCATGCCGGCGGCCAAAGGCGACGATACCGGCTGGCGCGGGCTCAACCGCTATACGTTGCGCTTTTCCGGTGCGCCCCACGAAGCCGCCTACCGGGACGCACGCCGTCCGGCGGAGCTGCGCTATACGCGGACGGTGCTGGTCCTGGTTTTCCTTGTTACGCTCATAGTGATCCCGCTGGATCTACGTCTCTTCCCCAGCGATATGAGGCCGCTCCTGTTTCTCGGCCACGGCGTTGAAATCTCGGTGATCGGCGCCCTGTTCGGCATCAGCTTCGTGCCCTATTTTCGCGATCGGCACATGGCGGTCATGACCATGCTCGCCGTGTTCTTCGCAACGATCTATGCCGTTTGGAACGTCTTGTTCGCAGCGCCCGATATCTACGTGGCCGGCGGCGTGCTGGTGATCGTCGCCATCTACGTGTTGCTGCCGTTCGACTTCGTGCGTGGTGCGGCGGCGGGCGTGGGCTGCAGCGCCCTGTACCTGGGGATCATCAGGCTCGCCCATCCGATGCACAGCCTGCCGTTCCTGACCTTGTCGTTCTTCATGGCGATCGGCAATGCCATCGGCGGTGTTTCGCTCTACCACACTGAGCGCCTGCGCCGGCTCGATTTCGCCAATCAGCGCAAAATTGACGCGCAGCGCGGACGCTACCGCGACCTGCTTGCCCGCATTTTGCCGCAGTCCATTGGCGACCGGTTGCAGCAAGGTGAGACGGGCCTCGCCGATCGTTTCGACGAAGTCACGATGCTGTTCGCTGATCTCGTCGGTTTCACCTCGACCTCGGCCCGACATGCGCCCGAGCAAGTGTTGGCTTTTCTGGACAGAATCTTTGCAACGTTCGACGGCCTAGTCGAGAAATACGGCGTCGAGAAGATCAAAACGAACGGCGACGCCTACATGGTGGCGAGCGGCGTGCCGACGATCCGGCCCGACCATGCCGCTGCAGTGGCCGACCTCGCCCTCGACATGCTGGCGGCCGTCGAGTTCATCCAGCCGCTCGACGGCGAAGTGCGGCTGCGCATCGGCATTAGCAGCGGTCCCGTGGTGGCCGGCGTCATCGGCGACAAGCGCTTCGGCTACGATTTGTGGGGCGACACCGTGAACATCGCGAGCCGCATGGAGTCGTTCGGTGTGCCGGGGCGCATTCAGGTCCGAGGAGACGTTCCGCCACCTCGCGGACCGTTACGACTTCGCTCCACGCGGCGATATCGAGATCAAAGGAAGAGGGCCGATGCCGACATGGTACCTGCTCGGATGCAAGGTCGATTCTACGCAGCCGGCACCGAGAACAGCCTGATGCGGCCGTTCAGGTAGACTTCGTTGAACAGCCACAAGGCCATCGACGCATAGAAATTGACATTGCCGCTTTGCAGCGCCCGCGTCGAGCCGTCGGGATTCTGGAAATTGCTGAAGCCGCCTTTGTCGTCCTGCACGGTCAATGTCCAGTCTGCGACGCGCTGCGCCGTGCCCCGATAGGCCTCGCCGTTCATGCCGCAACAGGCGATGAGCAGGCAGGTCGACGGCCACAGCGCGGCCGTGCGGGTGTCGTTGATGATGGGCAGGGGTAGACGTCCGCCTGGCCGTTCAACTTTTTGGATTCGACAAGGCTTCCCGCAAACGGTCCGCGGCAATGGCTTTCGGCCCAGGCGATGGCGGCCTTGGTGTGCTCCCTGAGGCGCGGGAAGTCGCAGGAGCCGTCCAGTGTGTCGAGCAGGACCTCCGTATCCATCAGGCTCATCGCATATTGCGCATGGCTGCCGTTCACCGCGAAGGGGGCCAGGTGCTCGGAAATCCGCGCCACCAGCCGGCCGCGCAACGGCAGGTAGATCATAGCGCCGCGCAGCAGCGGGCGCAGCGCCCGCGCCAACGGGTCGTTGCGTAACTTTGCCGTATCGAAAGGCCGCCAGATGCCTTCCGTCTCGTCGAAATTGCGTTCGATGTGCGCGACGATGCGCTCGCCCGCCTTTTTGAAGCGCGCCTCGCCGGTCGTCTTCCAGGCCAGCAGCGCGAAATGGGCGTATTCGCCGATCTCGATGATGTCGGAGAGCTGCAGGTCGCCGTCTTTCGTCAGCGTGCCGGAGATCATGCGGTCCGCCGCCTTGACCAAGACTCCGCGGTAGCGACGGTCGCCGGTGATCTTCTCGTAGGTGTTGAAGCCCTCGAAGACGCATTGCGCGCCGTCCAGCGTGAAGGCGGAATGATGCCGCCATCCGCCGTTCGGGTCCTGGCGGGCCGCCAGCCAGTCCAGTGATCGCCGGGCGGAGTCGATATAACGCTCAGCCCCGGTCAGTGCGCCGGCATAGCAGCGCACGGTCACCGAATGGCCGACCAGGGTCGCGTCGCCGCGGATGCCGTAGAACTCGTCGCCGTCGGCATCGATATAGCCTTCGCGCGACTGGCGGGAGATGAACCAGTCCGCGTTGCGCACGATGGCCTGTTCGTAGGCGTTCAGCGCGTTGCCCGGCATGTCACAGCCTCCCACGCCAACAGTCTATCGGCGCGCTGACGCCCCGACAATGCGGCGCAGGCTTATTGGCAAGCGCAGGCCGCAACGCCGCGCATGCGCGCGAGCGGCGTCATGTGTTTCGCTTGAACGTTCCGCCCCCGGCCGGGCGGACGCAACGTCAACGGACGTCCAGCACCACCGCACCTTCCGACACGGCCGGCGGGGCGGCGCCGGTATTGCCGCCGTTCTTGGCGATCCATTCGCGTGCCACGCGCACGCTTTCGTCGCAGCCGGCCTTGTCCCGGAAAATGGAGACCGTGAACCCGCCCGCGTCCGTGCGCACGAGATTGAAACCGACGAAGCCGCCGATGCCCCGCACCAGCCGTTCTATCTCCGCCTTGTTCGCCTCCAGCACGTCAAAGAGTTGCTTGGCGCCCTGGCCGGAATAGCTTCTCAGCACCGCGTGCATGACTCTCTCCCCACCGTTCGATCGTCTTCGCGACGACGCGTCATCGCCCCCACTGCGGATGAAACGCGCGGGCGCCGTCCGTCACCGCGGGCAGGCGCCGAGATATTCCCCTTCCAGTTTCACCTGCGAAGCCATGATCTGCCGGCCGCCGATCCAGCCCTTGGTCGCAATCGTGGCCGTATAGCGCAGCGAGCTTAAAAAGGTGAACGTGGCGGCAGAATCCATATTGAGCTGTCCGCGGCATTCGAGCCGCCAGCTCAACCTATCCTTGGATTTCTCATATTGCGTCCGTTTGCAGGTCGTGTTGACCCCGCCGAAGCGCGGCGAAAACGTATCCGCCAGATCGCCCGCCT
>JARRNI010000153.1:0-8396 GCA_037385125.1 Pseudolabrys sp. | reverse complement strand
CCGGTGGCGCCGCGGCCGGTGCGCTGGGACATGACGCGCGTGCTGACCACCAGCGTGACGCTCGGCTTGATCGGCGTGGTCGAGAGCTTCGGTCTGTTCTGGTTCGCCGACCGCATTCTGCATATGCCGCGTCCGGAATTGCAGACGCTGATCTTCCTCAAGCTTCTCGTGGCCGGACATCTCACCATCTACATCACCCGCAATATCGGCTGGTTCTGGCAGCGGCCGTGGCCGAGCTGGCGGCTGTTCGTCGCCTGCGAGACCACCCAACTGATGGGCACGCTCGGCGCCGTCTACGGCTGGATCGTGCACCCGATCGGCTGGAAATACGCGCTGCTGGTCTGGGGCTATGCGCTGGTCTGGTTCGTCATCGAGAACGCCGGCAAGATATTGACCTATCGGGTCTTCCTTGGGCAGTCGATCTGGGGAGGCCGGCGCTTCCACCGCGCCCATCATTGGCTGCACGCGCACCGCATGGCCGCGGGCGATTACACGCACCAGACCGGGCTGGCGCAGAAGAAATAGCCGGCCGCGGCGGCCGGCTATTTGTTGTGATGCGTCAAATTGCGGTGGCCGTCCCGCGCTAGATTGACTGAACCGCCAAATCCCGGTCGTGCTCCATGTCCATCCGTAATCTCGACAAGATGTTCAACCCGCGCTCGATCGCGGTAATCGGCGCTTCCGACCGGCCGAAATCGGTAGGCGCCGCGCTGATGGACAACATGCTGCGCGCCGGCTACCGCGGCCCGGTGCTGCCGGTGAATCCGAAAGCAACGGCAACCCACGGCATCATGGCCTATAAGGATGTGGCCAGCCTGCCGATGACGCCGGACCTCGCCGTGCTCGCCACGCCACCCGACACCATCGCCCCGCTGGTGGCGGAGCTCGGGGCTCGCGGCACGCGCGCCGCCGTCATCCTCACCGCCGGTTTCGCCGAGGGAGAAGCGAAGGTCGGCAGGGAACGCGCGGCCGAACTGCTCGCCGCCGCCCGCCCGCATCTGCTGCGCGTCGTAGGGCCGAATTGTCTCGGCATCGCGGTGCCCGACATCGGGCTCGACGCCACTTTCGCGCCGGCGCCGCTGCTCGCGGGTAACATCGCCTTCCTCACCCAATCGGGCGCAATGGCCACCACCGTGCTCGACTGGGCGCTGCCGCGCGGCATCGGCTTTTCGGCGATCGTGTCCATGGGTGACATGGCGGATGTCGATTTCGGCGACATGCTCGATTATTTCGCGCTCGACGAAAAAACGGGAGCGATTCTGATCTATGCCGAGGCGGTGACGCATGCGCGCAAATTCATGTCGGCGGGGCGGCGCGCTGCGCGCGTCAAGCCGGTAATCGTGGTCAAGGGCGGGCGCGCGGAAGAGGGCGCGCGCGCCGCCACCTCGCACACCGGCGCGCTGGCGGGCGCCGACGTGGTCTACGAGGCGGCGTTCCGCCGTGCTGGCATGCTGCGCGTCAACGAGGTGGAAGAATTGTTCGACGCCGCCACGACGCTGGCGCGCAACGCACCGCAGCGCGGCAACCGGCTGGCCATCGTCAGCAATGGCGGCGGAGCAGGTGTCTTGGCCACCGACCGACTGATCGAGGAGGGCGGCCGGCTGGCGGCGCTTTCGCAGCAAACCATCGCCAAGCTTAATGACGTGCTGCCGACGACCTGGAGCCACGGCAATCCGATCGACATCATCGGCGACGCCGACGCCGACCGTTACGCCAAGGCGTTGCGCATCGTCATGGAAGATGACGACATCGACGCCGCGGCGGTGCTCTATTGCCCGACCGCGGTGGCCTCCGCGCAGGATGCCGCCAAGGGCGTCACCAGCGTGCTCGCAGCTGGCGCGCCGAAGAAGAACGTGTTCGCCTGTTGGATGGGCGACGCCAGCGTGGCGGAGGGCCGGGAGGAATTGATCGCCGCGCAAGTGCCCGATTACGAGACGCCGGAACGGGCGGTGCGCGCCTTCATGTATCTGGTGCGCTACCGGCAGAGCCAGGATCTGCTTCTGGAGACGCCGTCCGCCATCGCGCCGAGCCCGCACACCGACGCCGCCAAGGCGCGGACGATTCTGCGGCAGGCGCTGGCAGACAAGCGTGAGTGGCTCGACGCCAGCGAGGTGGCGGCGTTCCTTTCCTGCTACGGCATTCCCTTCGCGCGGACCGAGGCGGTGGCCGATGCCAAGGCGGCGGGCGAAGCGGCGGCGCGCATGAAGGCGCCGGTGGCGCTGAAGATCCGCTCGCGCGATGTGATCCACAAGTCGGATGTGGGCGGCGTGGCGCTCAATCTGTCCGGCCGCGAGCAGGTCGCGGCCGCCGCCAAGCGCGTCGACGAATGCGTGACGCGGGCCATGCCGAAGGCGCGGCGCGAGGGTTTCATCGTGCAGGAGATGGTGGTGCGGCCCGGCGCGTTCGAGCTGATCGCCGGCGTCACCGCCGATGCCACTTTCGGGCCGGTGATCCTGTTCGGCCAGGGCGGCACGGCGGTGGAGATCGTCGGCGACAAGTCGCTGGAGCTGCCGCCGCTCAACTCGGCGCTGGCGCGCGCGCAGATCGAGCGCACCCGCATCGCCGCGCTGCTGAAAGGCTATCGCGGGCGGCCGGCCGCCGACATCGACGGTGTGGTCAATGTTCTCATTCAATTGAGCCAGATCGTGGCCGATCACGCCGAGGTGGTCGAGCTCGATATCAATCCCTTGCTGTGCGATCCCTCCGGCGTGATCGCGGTCGACGCCCGCATCCGGGTGAAGGCGGCAAGCGGCCCGGCGCAGGCGCGCCTCGCCATCCGGCCCTATCCGCAGCATCTGCAATGCGAGGTGACGACGCACGAGGGCGCGCGCTTTGCCGTGCGGCCGATCCGGCCGGAGGACGAGCCGGCGCTACGTAAGTTCGCCGATGAAGTTGATAACCGCGATCTCTGGCACCGCTTTTTCGTGCCGTTGCGCGCGCACACGCACGAGACCGCAGCGCGGCTTTCGCAGATCGACTATGACCGCGAGATGACGCTGGTGGCGTGGGACGACGGCCGCGTAGCGGCGCTGGCGCGTGCCACCGCCGACCCGGATTTCGAGGCGGCGGAGTGCGCGGTGATCATCCGCGCCGATCTACGCGAGAAGGGCCTGGCGCGCCAACTGCTGCAGGCGCTGTTCGGCGTGATCGCCGCGCAAGGCGTGCGCCATGCGGCGATGGTGTTTCCGCCGGCGCAGGCACGCATTCTGAGCGTTGCCAGGGAGCTGGGCTTTACGGTGACAGAAGAGGAAGGCGAGCTGCGGGCGGTGAAGCGGCTGGAGAAGAAGAGCTAGCGGGCAGCAGGCCGAGCTTGCCGCTCGCGCCTACTCGATCGCGCCCGCGTTCACGCAGCGGATGCTGAGTTTCTCGAACAGCGCCCGTGTGTCATTGGCCGAGCCGTTCAGGTCGATGGCGCGGCAGGCGTCCTCGATCACCACCACGTCGAAGCCTTCGTGGTGGGCGTCCTCGGCCGAATAGTGCACGCAGAAATCGAAGGCGAGGCCGGCGAGAAACACGCGCGTAAAGCCGCGCTCGCGCAGGTAGCCGGCAAGGCCGGTGTGGGTCTTGCGGTCGTTCTCGTAGAAGGCCGAATAGGAGTCGATATCGTGGTGATAGCCTTTGCGGATGATGAGCTCGGCCGGGTCGATATGCAGGTCGTCGCGGAAGGCGGCGCCGCGCGTGCCCTGCACGCAGTGGTCCGGCCACATGATCTGCTGCCCGTAGGACACCTCGATGGTGTCGAACGGCTTGGTGCCGGGATGTGACGAGGCGAAGGATTCATGGCCTGCCGGATGCCAGTCCTGGGTCAGCACAACGTGGGCAAACTTCTCCGCCAGGTGGTTGATCACCGGCACCACCTCGTTGCCGCGCGGCACCGAGAGCGCGCCGCCGGGGCAGAAGTCGTTCTGGATGTCGACCACCAGGAAGGCATCGTGCTCGCCCGGCGTGAAGGTGTCGGTCATGACGCGGCCTCGCGTTGCGCGATGCGACTATCCACCTCGGCGGCCAGCTTCACGAGCGCGTCAGCCACCTCGACCGGATATGTCGCGCCGGGCTGCAGGTCGCGCAAGGGCGGCGGCAGGCGTTCCAGCTCGCGGGCGGCGCGCGCGCGGAGGTCGGAAAGCGCGGGCTTGGGCCCAAGGCGGCGGCCGTCCTTCATCACCTGCTCGATCAGCGGCTCGCCCTCGTGCGGATCGCTTTCGAGCGACATGACGTCGCCGGCCATGCGGCCGTCGCTGTCGTAGCGGCGCCAGACCTGTTTGCGCCCCGGCCAGGTCGCCTTGCCGGTCGAGCGCTTGCGGCGCGCGAGCCCCGCGTATTCCTGCAGCTTGTAGGCGCAGTCGAGCGCCGGCAGGTCGAACGAGGTGGTCAGGCTGGTGCCGAGGCCGAAGCCGTCGATGGGGGCGCCGACGGCGGCCATCTCCTTGAGATAGTCCTCGTCGAGCCCGCCGCTGGCGAAGATCGACACGTCGTCCAGCCCGCCGTCGTCGAGAATGCGTCGGACACTCTTGGCCAGCGGGACCAGGTCGCCGCTGTCGAGCCGCACCGCGTGGATCTTGATGCCGCGTTTGGCCAGTTGGGGCGCTAGCGCTACGACTTTGCGGGCGCCCGCTTCGGTGTCGTAGGTGTCGATGAGCAGCGTGAGGTTCTGCGGGCGCGCGCGCGCGAAGCTTTCGAAGGCTTCCGTTTCGCTGTCGAAGGCCTCGATGAAGGAATGCGCCACCGTGCCGAAGATGGGAATGCCGTAGAGCGGCTCGGCCAGCATGGTGGCGGTGCCGGCAAAGCCGGCGATGTAGCTCGCTCGCGCGGCCATCAGCCCGGCTTCGGCTCCGTGCGCGCGGCGCAGGCCGAAATCGACCAGCAACTTGCCGGGCGCTGCCAGCACCATGCGCGCCGCCTTGCTGGCGATCAGCGTCTGGAAATGCAGGATATTAATCAGCCGGGTCTCGAGTAGCTGCGCCGCAGGGATCGGCGCGGTGATGCGCAGGATCGGCTCGTTGGCGAAAAATATGCGGCCCTCCGGCACGGCGTGCACGTCGCCGGTGAAGCGAAAATCCGCCAGCCAGTCGATGATGTTCTGACCGAAGCGCTTGGTGCTCTTGAGCCAGTCGAGCTCCTCGGGCGTGAAGTGCACCGCCTCGAGGAATTCGAGCGCCTGCTCCAGCCCCGCCGCCATGAGAAACCTGCGCCGGCGTGGAAACTTGCGCACGAAGAACTCGAAGACCGCGGTCTTGGTCTCGCCCTGATCCAGATAGGCCTGGATCATGTTGAGCTGATAGAGGTCGCTCAGCAGGGGGCTGGTCAACGGGTCCATTGCAGGTCCATCTGCGGCTCCCCCTGCTGGTCGCAGCGCCGAGAAGCGTGTCTAGCGTTCCTCGTCCTCGCCTTCGGTGAGGATGGCGACGATCTCGGCGGCGGCGCCCTTCAGCGGCTCGCCGGCGCCGTGGATGTCGGCATCACCGGCAAGCCACAACGAGGCCGCCTCGACCTCGGCGATGGTCGGCCGGAGTTCGACGATCGCCAGCATCTTGCCGGGATCGATGTTGCCCAGGACGGCCTTGATCTCGTCGTGGCCGGCGACGGGTTTCTCGCTTGCCGGGCTTGCCATGCTGACCTCCGAAAAACTTGCGCGCGCCCGCCGGCTCACATGGTCAGCGTGCTGGCCGGGCGCTTTTTGGACTGGAATTCGCGCGGAACCACGTGCGGCTGGGCGCTCTGGAACATGGTGAGCGCCCATTCGCTGCGGTCCTCGTCGAAGCGCAGGATGTAGGTATCGCCGCCGGCGGTTTTCACCTTGAAATAGCAGTAATCCTCGCCGTACCAGCGGTCGACCACCTCGGCGATGTCGAGGCTGCGGGTGTCGAGATGCAGCTTGCGCGGCACCTCGGTTCCATTCTTGCTGTACGTTTCCACGCAAACCCGCATGATACCACCTTCCCGTCCGGCCAATTCAACAAGGCAAGTTTGATATGAGCGTTGATCTCGGTCAATCGCCCGGGCCGGCGGCAGTTCGCGTCTTCGTGGCGGTGCGGATTAAGCCCGAGATCGCCGAGGAATTGGCCGGCATGGCGCGCGTCCTGGAACGCTATCCGGTGCGCCTGGTGGCGCCGGCCGATATCCATCTCACGCTGGTGCCGCCCTGGAACGAGAGCGACGTGCAGGCGGCGATCGAGACCTTGCGCGGTGTGGTTGCGCATGCGGCGCCCCTACCGCTGGCGTTCGAGCGTCTTTGCTACGGGCCGCCGGCACGGCGGCCGCGGCTGGTGTGGGCGGAATGCGCCGACGATGAGCGGCTTTCGGCCTTGCATGCCGCCCTGCTGACGGCCTTCGGCCGGCATGAGGAGCGGCCGTTCCGGCCGCACGTGACGGTCGCCCGCATCCGCGGCAACGGCGCAGCATTGGCGCGCAAGCAGCCGATCGAGCGCGACCTCGCTTTCGTGCAGCAGGTGGAAGCGCTGACGCTGATGCAGTCGCCGCCGGCCGGCGAGCGCGGCTATCGCGCGCTCGCTTCGCTGCCGCTCGGTGGGAAGGCCGCTATAGCCGGTTGATCTCGACGTCCTCGCAGGAGAAGCCGAGCATCGACAAGCCCTCCTCCAGGAAGTCGCCGAGCAGCGGCTCGCCGAGCAGATATTCGGCGGTGTGCTCGTTGTGGGCGCGCGCGGCCTCCTCGCGCACCGACGGCCAATCCTCGGCGGTGTAGTCGTCGCGGCCGAGCCACATCATGGCGACCAGATCGATCTGCTCGTCTTCCGACAGCGAATCTATGAACTGGATGAGCTCCTCCATGACGGGGTCGTCGCTGTAGTCCTCCAGGACCTCAATGTCCTTGTCATCGGACGGGTTCGAGCCCGGATCGGGCTCCTCGACGTCCTCCTTGGCGTCGAACTCGTGGGCCTTGATGATGAGGAAGCAGACCTTCTCGGGCGAGATCGCCAGATCGATGTCGTTGTTCTCGCCCGCGGTCGTATTTGCTGCGCTGGTGGGTTTCTGCATGGTGGCACTCTTGGGCGTCATTCTTGGACGTCACTCTGGGGGTCGACAGGGAACCTTGCTCGGCGACATAATTGCTCGCGCCCGCACGGCTACATTTGAGCTAGCTCAAGAAGCCGGCGATTTCGGAACTTCACGTGAGTTTGATCCAGATCGGCGCGGCAGAAAAGCGGCTATTCGGGCCTCCAGGCCAGCGCCAGCCGGCCGGCCGCGGTCTCGGACAGGTCAACGCCGAAGCGGCGGCTCTCGCGCGACAGCCGGTGCCGCACCCAGTCAACGTCTTCAGGCGCGGCGCGGTTGAGCCGGAAATGCCGGATCTGCAGCGGGACGAGCTCGGTTTCCGCTAGCGCGCCGTCGGCCTCGATGTCGGCGAAATACATGACGGCCAGATCATCGCGAAAGTCCTCGTAGCCCTCGATACCCTCGTAATCGTCGATGAAATCGCCGCAGCCGTAGAGGATCAGCCGGCCGCGGTAGACCTCGATGCCCTTGGCGTGGTGCGAGGAATGACCGTGCACCAGCGAGACGCCGGCGCGGTCGATCAGGGCATGGGCGAAGCGCACCTGCTCGTCGGGAACCTCGTAACCCCAGTTCGACCCCCAGTGCAGCGAGACCACCACGACGTCGCCCGGCCGGTGCGCCCGCGCGATTGCCGCGCAGACCCGCTCGGCGCTGCGGATCGACAGGTCGGGGAGGAAGTTGATGCCGGAGGCTTCCGGCCTGGCGGCCCAGTCGCGCGGCACGCCGCTGCTCGGCAGCCCATAAGAAAACACCAGCACGCGGGGTTTGCCGGCGACCGGCAGGACCGCGGGCGCACTCGCCTCGCCGAGGTCGCGGCCGGCGCCAGCGGTCTTGATGTTCAGGTGCTGCAAGGCGGCGAGCGTGTCGCGTAAGCCCTCGCGCCCCCAGTCGAGCACGTGGTTGTTGGCGAGCACGCAGCAGTCGATGGCGGCCGCGGCGAGGCATTCGGCGTTCTGCGGGCTCATGCGGTAGTTGATGCCCTTGTCGGCAAAGTCCTCGCTGCGCGTAATGCTGGTCTCCAGATTGACGACGCGCAGGTCCGGCTTGGCGCGCGCCCATTCGTCGAGCGCCGCGCCCCAGATGGTGGCGGGCTCGACCGGCCGCGGGATCGGCCCGTTGCGCCGTTCGGCCAGGCGCACATAGCCGAGCGCCGATTCCACATAGTCTTCATGCAGCGCCGGGTCGCAGGGCTGCGGCAGCACCTGGTCGATGCCGCGGCCGGTCATCACGTCGCCGCACAGGAACAGCCGCAGCATGGCCGCTCAGTCCGCCTCGCGCTCGAGGGCGCAGCAATGCGGCGCCTCCAAGCCGCCCTCGCTCAGGATCGCGCCGGTCACCGGGTTGGGCCGGAAGGTGGTGCAGCCCTTGAGGCCCTGGTCGTAGGC
>JARRNI010000152.1:8430-11403 GCA_037385125.1 Pseudolabrys sp. | reverse complement strand
GCGAACGCTATCCGCGCTCGGTAGTGCCGCTCAAGGAGCACTCCGACCTGGTCGACAAGCGTTGGGAGGAATACGGATTCAAATCCGGCAAGTAGGCCGGGTGGCATTCCGCGCTGGCATCCGAGCCATACGCAGTTTCCGAGCGGATCAGCCAGAAAGCAAAGCAAGGGAGAAAGCGAACGAAGTAGCGATGGTTGCAATCGGCTCGTCATTCGCCGGATGACACGCTGATTTGCGGCGCAGTGGTGGCGACTGAGCTACACGACTCACCTGGCCTCTGTCTTGCAAGAATGCCGTAAAGGCGGGAATATTCAGGCGGTCTGGGAGTCATCTGGGGAAACACGAGTCAATAACATGGGAGGAGACGCTGTCATGCAATCCAGACTAACAGCCATCAAATCGATTGCGTACGCCTGCGTACTTGTCGGAGCGCTCGCCGCGCCGGCGTCGGCGCAACAGACCTATAGCATCGGCACTAACCCACAAGGCTCGCTCGCCTACGGCTCGGGCAGCGCGATCGCCAAGTTGATGAACGAGAAGGGCAACATGTTGGCGCGGGTGCGCGCCGGTGGCGGCTCATCAACAATTGTCCCCCAGATGAATCGCGGACAGATCGATTTCGGATTCAACAACGCGCTCGAGGCGCGCTACGCCTATGTCGGGAAAGGCCCGTTCGAGGGCAAGCCCAACAAGAATCTTCGGCTAGTCGCCGAAGTCTATCCGTTGTGGCTCGGTTTCGCCGTACCCAACGACTCCAAGATCAAGACGCTGGCCGATGCCAAGGGTATGCACATCCCGTGCAAGTTCACCGCGCAGATCATCCTCGCCGACGTTCAGGATGCGATGCTGGCTAGCGCCGGACTGACGACCAAAGACTTCAAGTGCGTGCCGGTGGCAAACTACATCAAGGGCCAGCACTTGGTGCCGCAGGGCAAGGTCGACCTCGCCATGGCGGCGCCGACCAGTGGCGCGACCAAGCAGGACAATGCACAGCTGCGCAATCATGGCGGCCTCCGCTTCATCTCGATCGGCCATTCCGACAAGGGTACCGCGGCGATGCACAAAGTATTTCCGGCGGCAAACCCCCACCTGCTCAAGAAAGGCAGGTATTCGACGATTCACAGCGATACGTACTTCATCCAATACCCGTTCTTCCTGACGGCCAGCGCCAAGGTTCCTGACGATGTCGTCTACAAAGTCGTCAAGCTGCTGGCGGCGAACAAGAGCATGCTTGGGAACACCTTCGGGCCGTTCAAGCGCTTCAATCCCAAAGATATGGCTCCGAAGCACAGCACGCCGTACCACCCGGGTGCGATCAAGGCTTACAAGGAGATGGGGATTTGGAACCGGTGACGTCGTCTGCGCTGATGGCGCGGTGCACGCCGTTTCGGGTCTGACATGACAGAACGCAGCCATGCCGTCTAAGGACCCTGTTCCGACGGCCGGCTTGACAGTGTCGCGACTGGGAGACGTAAGCGCCTTCCTGCTCGCGGCACTGTGCGTATTCTGGGCGCTCGACCCGCAGACGATGTTCGGCTTCGCGATCTATCGCGAGCAGTTCCTGTCGCTGGTGCTCGGGCTTACCATCTCGACCGCCTATTTGACCGTCACGGTCCGGCGCCGCAAGCCGCAGCGGCTGGCCTGGTATGACGCCATCGCCGCGTTTCTCGGTCTCGCCGCGGCCATCTGGATGTCGTGGCAATGGGAGCGTCTGCTGGTTGCGGTCGGCGACCAGACCAATGAGGTGCTGATCATCGGCGTGATCATGGTCGTCCTGGTCATGGAAGGCCTTCGGCGCGTCACCGGCCTGACGCTTTTCATCGTCGTCCTCGTTTTCATTGCCTATGCGTTGGTCGGCGACCAGGTGCCGGGGCAGCTGAAGGCGCTTCCCGTCAGCATCCGACAACTGATGATCTATCTTGCCTTTGATCCGACCGCGGTGTTCGGCACGCCGTTCACCATCGGCGTGCAGGTGGTCGTGATCTTCATCTTTCTCGGGCAGCTTCTGCTCAAGACTAACGGCGGCACGTTCTTCACCGACCTCGCCATGGCCACGATGGGACGCCGGCGCGGCGGCGCCGCCAAGGTCTCGGTCGTCGCCTCCGCGCTATTCGGCTCGATCTCCGGCAGCGCGACTTCGAACGTGGCATCCACCGGCGTCCTCACCATTCCGCTGATGCGCTCCACCGGCTATTCGGCCGTGGAGGCGGGCGCGATCGAGTCGGTAGCTTCCACCGGCGGCCAGTTCATGCCCCCGATCATGGGGGCTGCGGCATTCCTGATGGCCGAATTCCTCGAGATCGCTTACGCCAAAGTGGTGATCGCCGCGATCGTGCCGGCGCTGCTTTATTATTTCGCCGTGTTCGTTCAGGTCGACCTGCTGGCCGCCAAGCGCGGCATCAATGTCGTCCAGAACATTCCCCGCGCGCGCGAGGTGTTAAAGCAAGGCTGGCACTTCATCATTCCCTTCGCGCTGCTGCTCTACATTCTGTTCCATCTTCTGCGCAGCGCGCAGGAAGCGGCGGTATGGGCGACCGGCGCGATCATCGTCCTCGGCATGGTGTTTTCCTACAAGGGCGCGCGACTGCGCCCGTGGCAGATCGTCGAAGCCTTCATCGAGACCGGCCGGATCTCGGTGGACCTGCTGTTGATCCTGGGCGCCGCCGGCTTCGTGATCGGGGTGCTCAACATCACCGGCCTCGGATTCGCGCTGACCTTCTTCTTGATCCACCTCGGCGGCAGCAGTGAAATCCTGCTGCTGATCATCGCCGCCATCGCCTGCATCATTCTCGGCATGGGTATGCCGACCTCGGGCGTCTATGTCTTGCTTGCCGCGCTGATCGCGCCGGCGTTGGTGCAAGTCGGCGTGCAAAAACTGGCCGCGCACATGTTCATTCTCTATTTCGGCATGATGTCGATGATCACGCCGCCGATCGCCCTGGCGGCCTTCGCCGCGGCGGCGCTGACCCAGGC
>JARRNI010000152.1:0-8401 GCA_037385125.1 Pseudolabrys sp. | reverse complement strand
TCGTGCTCAACATCAGCACCGCGGTCATCGGCGTATACGCCATCTCGGTGGCGTCAATCGGCTATTTCGTGCGGCCCATGGCGCCGCCGCGGCGGGTTATCTTGATGGTATTCGGCGCTGCAGCGCTTTTGCCGACCGTGATGACGCCGGGCGGCGCGTTCGTCGAGATCGCCGGCGTCGCTTTGAGCATTCTGTTTCTCTCCTACGAGTGGTGGGTGGCACGCCGGCTTCAGGTTGCCGGCGTCTCGGCGGAATAGGGCCTTGGCCGTCTGCCACTCATCGGATGCGATTTTCGCTAGGACGACTATGACATCCACGAATGTCCGCGCCCCTGCTGGCGGTCCCGACAGGACTCGAACCTGTGACCTTCGGTTTAGGAAACCGCTGCTCTATCCAGCTGAGCTACGGGACCGGCGGGGAACATTTAGCATGATTGGGGCCGGCCGCGCACCACGCAAGGGGCGCCGGGCGCAAGGTTTCCCCAGCGCCGCAAACGTCGCGATCCGCTTGCGATTCATTACTTTTCCGGAACTGCGCCAACCGCCGCGCGTTGGCCCCGTGAGAGCCGCGCACAAGTCCGCTTCGGCCCCCTCAAGCGGAACCGGCCGCCAAACCGGCTTCATGAAACGTGAACCCATTGACAGCTCAAAAGACGGCACGGTCTTCTACGCGCTCATCGCGGGCCGCGGCCAGTTCGACTTGAAGGGCCAAGTGGTCGCGGTTCCCTGGTCGGTGCTCGACCGACCGAGCGCGCAAGGGCCCATCGGCATCAAGGTTTCGGCCAAGCAGCTTGCCGAGGCGCCGCGGATTTTGTGCAGCAGCACGTACCGCCTGATGGCGCCGGCCGCGCGCTCGCGCATCTACGGCTGTTACGGCCGGCCCTATCCCTATTACGGCACGCCCGGCTGGTACGGCCCCTATCGCAGGCCCTACGCCCCGATGGCGGGCGGCAATTATGCATATCAGTCGCAAGCCGCCAATGTACGCCAGCCGCCGAATGCCGCGACCACCGGGGTCGGCAACAACGTAAACTAAACAACGCGGGCAATCAGGCCGCGCAGAATCGAAACGCGCGGAACAACACGATGAAGGCGCAAGGCCGTCAGGCGCAGAACCAGGCGGCTAAGGCGGCGCAATCCGATGTCGAATCGCAAGGCGCCCAGCAGAAGACAGCCGGTCCGCTGAGCGGCCTAGCGATCGGACAGAACGGCGTCGTCTCCGCGCTGATGAAGACCGGCCACGTATCGCCCAGCCAGCTGCGCTCGATGCCCGTCTACGGCGAGCACGGCAAGCGCATGGGCGACTTCGACCAGGTGATGATCGATCCCCGCAACGGCCACGTGGCCTACATCCTGCTCAAGCGCGGCGGATTCCTGGGGCTCAACCCCACCTGGTTCGCGGTGCCGCCGGAGGCCCTGGTGTGGTCGCGCGGCACGCCTGACAACGGTTACGGCTATGGCGTCGGTTACGGCTATCGCCTGGTCGTCAACGCGCACCAGCTCAACGGCGTCCCGCCGCTCCCGGTGAACAAGGCGAACCTGACCGACACCGTTTTGCAGCAGCAACTCGCCCGGCTCTACTGGCATTTCGACATCGCGCCGTACTGGACTGGCCAGGGCCAGGCAGCGGGGCACAACGGCAAATCACCGTCCACAACCGGGCAGAGTGCCAGCGAGTCCACGCACTGACCCGGAGAAAACGAAAAGAGGTCAATCATGGCTGATCAAACCTACGGCAGATACAATCCCGACCAGCGCACCCGTTGGCAGGATCCAGCCAACCTGGTGCTGACGGTCTGGTTCTTCATCTCACCCTGTGGATCCTGCAATTCGGCAGCCAGGCATCGACCGCGAATCCAGCCGCCGGCGTGGCGGCGGTGCAAGCGGTCAGCAATGCCGCCTGGAACGCCTGGGTGCTCAGCGTCATCGTGTTCCTGATCGCAATGTCGGCGTCGGCCGGCTGGCTCTTTGGCAGGAGTGGATCAATATGGGGCTTGGCGCCTGGATCTTCGCGGCGCCCTGGGCGCTGGGCTTCGCGTTCGGGCCTTTCCCGGCGGCGGCCTTGGACCATTGGGCAGTCGGAGCGGCGCTGTTCTTCATCTCCGCCAGCAGCCTGAGCAATGCGCGCACGCCGGCGGAATCGGCGCTCGGTCAATCCATGCAGCACGAACCGGCGCGGCACTAGCGACCGGCAACGGAAACGGAGAAGACACAACAAAAAATCGCCCGCCGGCATGTCCGGCGGGCGATTTCATAAGCAATGCCGCGTCAGTAGAAATAGACAATGCCGATCAACGGCCACCACACCGCCAGGAAGCCGAACCAGAACAGTCCGAGGATCAGCAGCAGCGCAACGAAGGCGCCGCCGCTCGCCCCATAGCCCCAGCTGCGCGAATAGGGCCAGGTCGGGACCGCGGCCAGCATCAGAGCAAACAGGATCAGCATGACCCAGAACCAGAAAAAGCCCATGGCTACACCTCTTCCGCGATAGGCGACCGGTGTCTCCTGGGGCCAACGCGCCGGCGCGGAGCCGGTTCCTGGCGCGATATTGACGGCGACGCCCCGCAGTTCCGACAATCGGCGCCATACAACGCGCATTGCTTATCGCCGGCCTGGCCTTGGCGCTCGCCGTTTCGGCGGCGCAGGCGGACTGCCCGCTTGCGCCGATCGGCACGGCAAAAGTGAACGCGGTGCGCGACGGTCGCACTGTGCTGCTGGCAGACGGGCGCGTGCTGCGTCTGGCGGCGATCGAGGTCACCGATAAAACCCGCACCCCTCCACAGGGGCTCCTCTGCGACGGCAAGCTGCGGCTTGAAAACGGACCCACGCGCGACCGCTACGGGCGCATCGTCGCTTTCGCGTTCGTCAACAATGACACACAGTCCTTGCAGCAGCGCCTGCTGCTGGAGGGCCAGGCGCGGGTCGCGCCCGCGTCGGCGACAAGGCTTGCGCCGACGCCCTGTTGGGCAGCGGAGCGCCAAGCGCGCAAAGCACGGCACGGGCTCTGGGCCGATCCCAATTTCGCCCCTTTGGCCGCGGAAAGTTCCACCCGCCTGACGCAGGAATGCGGTCATTTAGCGCTGGTTGAAGGCAAAGTCTTGTCGGTGCACACAAGCGGGAGCACTATATATTTGAATTTCGGGCGGCGATGGACGCGCGACTTCAGCGTCATCATCCTGTGGCGCAACGCGCAGTTTCAGGGCGGCGGGACTCGATCCGCACAAGCTCGCCGGCCGCCGGCTGCTGGTGCACGGCTGGCTCGAACAACGGCGCGGCCCGGTCATCGTGGCTGGCTCGCCCGAACAGATCGAATTCGCCGGCGCGGGACTATAACAAGCGATGGGGCACGGGACGGGGCAATGAGCGGGCCAAGCACCCGAGCGGCGACAAGGATGACGGGCGCGATATCGGCGCTCGCGCTCCTGCTCGTCAGCTGCACTGGCCTGCCGGGCGGCAATGACAACAAAGTCTCGCTGCAATTACCCAAGCTCACGCTGCCGCAACCGGGCACGCCGCCCGCACCGTCCGCACAGGCGACCACCACCGCCGAGCAGCGCGAAAACGCCCGCATCCTGGCGTCCTATGGCGGCGTCTACCATAACCCCAAGATTCACGCTTTGATCACCAAGATGGTCCGCCGCCTGGTGGCGGCCTCGGAAAAGCCGAATCAGAAATACGACGTGACGCTGCTGAACTCGCCGGCGATCAACGCCTTTGCGCTGCCCACCGGCCATCTCTACGTCTCCCGCGGACTGATCGCGCTGGCCAATGACGAGGCCGAACTCGCCTCGGTCATCGCGCACGAGATGGGCCACGTGATCGCGCGCCATGCGCAGATCCGCGCTGAACAGGCGCGCCAGGCCGCGCTGGTCGATCAGGTGATGACGCAAGTCGTCCACGACCCGCAGACGACCGCGCTGGCGCTCGCCAAATCGAAGCTGGCGCTGGCGAGCTTCTCGCGCGCGCAGGAGTTCGAAGCGGACGCCATCGGCGTAGGCATATCGGCGCGCGCCGGCTTCGACCCCTACGGCGCCTCGCGCTTTCTCACCGACATGCAGCGCAACGCCGACCTCAAGTCCGGCGGCGACGCCGACTATGCGCCCGACTTCCTTTCCAACCATCCCTCGACGCCGGCGCGGGTGAGGAACGCGCTCGCCAATGCCCGTCAGTATAGCGCGCCGGGCGTCGGCGAGCGCGACCATAAGGCCTATCTCGCCGACCTCAACGGCATGATCTACGGTGAGGACCCGAGCGAGGGCTTCGTGCGCGGGCGGCGTTTCCTGCAGCCCAAGCTCGGTTTCACCTTCCTGGCGCCGCGGGGCTTCACCCTCGACAATACCGCGCAGGCGGTGCTCGGCCTAAAGACGGGCGCCGGCCAGGCCATGCGCCTCGACGTGGTGAGCGTACCGGCCGAGCAGCCGCTGTCGGCCTATCTGCAATCGGGCTGGATGGAAAACGTCGATCCGGCAAGCGTCGCCGACATCACGATCAACGGCTTCCCGGCGGCGACCGCCACCGCGAAAGGCGAGCATTGGTCGTTCCGGTTATATGCGGTGCGCTTCGGCAGCGACGTCTATCGTTTCATCTTCGCCGCCAAGAACATGACGCCGGCGGTCGACCGCACGTTCAGCCAATCCGTCGCCAGCTTTCGCCGCATGAGCCTGGAGCAAAGCCGGAAGGTCCGCCCGCTGCGGATCAAGATCGTCACCGTCCGCCGGCACGACACGGTCGCCAAGTTCGCCCGCCGCATAGCGACGTCCGGTCACGCGATGCAGCAGTTCCGCGTGCTCAACGGGCTGGGACGGCACGCCCGGCTCAAGCCGGGCCAGGAAGTGAAGATCGTGGTGGAGTGACTTTCGCCGTCACCCTGAGGTGGGAGCGAAGCGAGCCTCAAAGGATGAACGGCCAAGGCGGTGCCCGTCATCCTTCGAGAGCCGCTGCGCGGCCACCTCAGGATGACGGATCAAAGCCTCAGCTCTCCCCCGCCTCGACGTTCACCGTGAACTCGGGCGGCACTTCCGGGCCCCACAGGTAGAACGAGTCCTCAGGCGCGTAGTCACCCGAGGGCCAGCGCTCCTCCTTCGGGATGTAATCGATGTCGCAGGAATATTCCGAGAAGCTGCCCCACGGATCCATGATGTAGTGGAAGTAGTTGGAGCCGAGCACGTGGCGGCCGAGGCCCCAGCCCTTCTGGAACCCCTTGTCGTGCATGTTCATGGCGCCGAGGCCGATGTCGTTGATGCTGGCCACGTCCCACGAGCAGTGGTGGAAGCCGGGCGCGCTCGACTTCACCAGGGCCAAGAGATGATGGTCGCTGCCGTGGATACCGTGCATGAAGGCGACGATGTCGGCGGCGCGGTCAGACAGCCTGAGCCCGAGATTGCGCGAATAGAAATCGAGCGAAGCGTCGATGTCGCGGGTGAAGATCAACACGTGCGACAGCCGGCGGGGCCACACCGCCGGCGCCTTGTCGCGGGTGGAGGCGCCGGCCTTGCCCGGGGCGACCGAATTCCATTCGCTCTGCGCCTTCTGGTCGGGCGACACCTTGGGCGCCACCTTGACTTCGATCAGCACGCCCTCGTGATTGCGGAACCAGAAGCCGTTGCTGTCGAAGCCGGGCGGCGGGTCGATCAGCTTGACGCCGTTGCCTTCGATGCGCGCTTTCAGCCGGTCGATGTCCTCGGCGTAACAGCCGAACGAGAGATGGTGTAGCGCCTTGGCTTTGGTGCCTTCCACCACCGATCCCCAGCGGTGGTCATGACGGAAGGTCTTGATTTCGAGCGTATTTCCCCTGGCCGCAACGTCCAGGCCGAAATTTCTGTAGAAATCCTGCGCCACCGAGCCATCGGGGACAGTCAGCACGAACTGGTCAAGCGAATGCACACCGAGCGCGTCCGCTTCGGTGGTCGGCGCGACATATCCGCGAATGGCGGTCATTGTTTCTCTCCCTGGGCTCGATTGCGGTGATTAACGGGCATTCTAGCGCATGACCCCGAAAACTGGCACCCGGTTTTCGAAAAAGCATTGCTTTCGGGGCTCGATCCGAGGAATCATGCCATGCATGAGGTTGGGAACGCATCATGATTCAACCTCAAGGGGCTGGGCCCCGCCGCGCAAGCGATACGGGCAAGCAGACCCCCGCTGCCCCTCAGGCGCTGCCCACGCCGCTTGGCGGCGCCCACAAGGCCGACAAAATCCAGTAACGAGGCACCATCGGCGATTGAACCGACCAGCCTATTATATTTATATAGGGCTGAACCTGGGATCATGACTGCGACATATGGGCCGGAACGAAACTTGCGCTGATCACTTGGCAACGTCATGTATCCGTCGGAAAGCAGAGACTTGGCGATTTCGGCGCTGATCTATATCGGCGCCATCGTGTTCGGCCTCAGCATTGTCGTCGTGCCGGTCTACCTCGCCAACCGCCCGACCGTCGTTCCCAATCCGAGCGCCCGTATCCTTGAGCAGACCGCGGACCGCGCGCTGAGCAGCCGCGTCAACAAGAAGCAGTTTCCGGTGGCGCACCTCAAAAGCGAGCCCATCGTCAATCCGGAGACGGTGGAGGAGCTGAACGCTAAAGCGGAGGCGAAGGCCGACGCCCGTGAGGCGGAGACCCACCACCGCGCGCGGCGGCGCAGCTATGGTACGCATCGCGTCTACGAGCACCGGCGGGCACAGCCTTCCTATGTGGACCGCGCGCGCCCCACCTTTCCATTTATCCGAAAGGTGTTCTGAGCGAAGCGGCCGCCAACAGCGGCCGATGTTTGTCACCGCCTCGGTCAACCGGCTTGGTCGCGGTGATCTCCTGCCTTTCCGATGTGCCGCTTCCAGGGGGGCAGCGAACTGTCCTTATGATGAGCTACCCCGCCGCGATCGGGCGGCGAGCGGACACGGCGCGATATCGCGCGGACATCGCACTTGAGCCCGCTATTGACGCTTGGCGGATTTTCGCTACCTCGGTCGCACCCAACCCTCGAACAGCCAAGGAATCTGCCATGACCTCGAGCATCTATCTCTCCGGCGAAATCCACACCGACTGGCGCGAGCGCATCGAGCAGGGCGCCGCCGGTCTCGACGTGCAGTTTGCCGCACCGGTCACCCATCACGAGGCGTCCGACGATTGCGGCGTCGCCATCCTAGGGCCCGAACCCAACAAGTTCTGGCACGACCACAAGGGCGCGCAGCTCAACGCCATCCGCACCCGCACGCTGCTTGAGCAGGCCGATATCGTGGTCGTGCGCTTCGGCGAGAAATACAAGCAATGGAACGCGGCGTTCGACGCCGGCTATGCCGCGGCCCTCGGCAAGCCCATTATCGTCATCCACCAGCCCGAGCACCAGCATGCCTTGAAAGAGGTCGATGCCGCCGCACTGGCGGTGGCGCAAACGCCGGAACAGGTGGTCGCGATGCTGCGCTACGTGATCAATGGCGAGCTCGAGGGCTACAACGACAAGGGCCAGGTCGCGGCGCAATAGGCGGAGCGGACAAGCTAGTAAGTTTGCTGCTGTCACGACGGTTTGCGACGATGACCGGACTTCAGGCGGACGAGGGGCCATGTGTGGACGGCTCCGAGTTGGCAAGAGCTTTTTTCACGTTTGCGGCATTGGTCGGAGCAGCCATGTGTTCGGCCTTTAAGCGCGGCACACGAGGCCGCTGGCCATAATGCCCTCCGCGGATCAGGTCCCGGTCAAAAGCTCGCATTCGATGATGCTATGGCCCGTGTGGGTTGTCCTGATCGCCGGATCGACCGGCTCTGCATTACGTGCTGTTCGCCCTTCCCAACTGTTCACATCGCGCCGGATGGCCGGCACGGTCTCGTTCACGCCGCCAGGGTGACGGGTTCCTTGTAACGCTCGCCTTTTGTCATCATAGCCCAGGCTATCCGTGCGAGTTTGTTCGCGAGGGCGATGGCCACGACCTTAGTCGGTCGCCGCGCCAGCAATGCCGTGAGCCAGGGGCGGTGCTTGGTGCCGTGGATCTTGGCATAGCGGATGACGGCGAGTGCCCCCGTCGTAAACAAACTGCGCAGATAGCGATCGCCTTGCTTGCTGATGCTACCCAGCCTGTCCTTCCCTCCGCTCGAATGCTGCTTCGGTACCAGCCCGATCCAGGCCGAGAAGTCCCGACCCGATCGGAACGCCTTGGGATCGGCAATACTGGCCACCAGGGCGGTCGCCAGTGCGAGGCCGACGCCCGGGATCGCATCGAGCCGTTTGCTCGTCTCATTCGAGCGGTGCCAGGCTCTGATCCGCCGATCGAACTGCAGTATCTGCGCCTTGAGCCTGCAATTGGGCACCAAGAGCGGCTAGGCAGGCGCGTGCCACGTCCGGGATCCGCTTGTCCTTTGTGTCAGCGATGACATTGAGGAGCTGTTCAACGCCAGTGCGGCCGACCGGCGC
>JARRNI010000151.1:0-8744 GCA_037385125.1 Pseudolabrys sp. | reverse complement strand
CCGGCAAGCTCGCGGCGGATGCGGGGCCGGTCGATATCGCCAAGGCGGCGGTGCGCCGCCCCGGCCGCGATATTTCGCTCATCACTTACGGCGGCTCGCTGTGGAAGACGTTGACAGCGGCGGAAACGCTTGCCGGCGACGGCATCGAGGCCGAGGTGATCGACCTGCGCAGCTTGAGGCCGCTCGATGATGCGACCATCATGGCCTCGGTCGGCAAGACCCGGCGCGCGGTCATGATCGACGAAGGCTGGCGCAGCGGCAGCTTGGCGGCCGAGATCGGCATGCGCATCGTCGAGCAAGCGTTCTGGTCGCTCGACCATCTGGAAAACGCGGCGATCCCGCAAGCGGACAAAATCGTGGCGGCGGCCAAGACGGTTTTGGGCAAGGCGTGAGGTGAGGCCGTGGCCGAATTCCGCATGCCCTCGCTCGGCGCCGACATGGAAGCGGGGACGCTGGTGCAGTGGCTGGTGAAGCCCGGCGACAAGGTCAAGCACGGCGACATCATCGCGGTGGTGGAGACCCAGAAGGGCGCCATCGAGGTCGAGACCTTCCAGTCCGGCACGGTCGAGAAATTCCTGGTCGATGTCGGCACCGAAGTGCCGGTCGGCACGCCGCTGGCCGAGATCCGCGGTGAGGGCGAAGCCAAACCCAAACCCGCCGAAACTAAGCCCGCTGCCGCGCCGCCGAAAGCGGCACCGTCTGCCCCGTCGCCGGCGCCCATGCGTCCGGCGCCGCCCATTGCGCCGGCTGCGCCCGGCACGCGGGCCTCACCCGCCGCGCGGCGTTTGGCCGAAGAGCGCGGCGTCGATCTTGCCACCGTCAGCGGCACCGGCCCCGAGGGTGCCGTCACCTACGCCGATGTCGAGCGCCGTGTCGGCGCGCCCGCGGCGCCCGCCGCCGCGCCTGGGGAGCCGGAGAAGAAGCGCGCGCCGTCACTCGATCTCGACGCTATGCGCGTAGCCATTGCCGCCGCCATGGCGCGTGCGAAGCGGGAAATTCCCCATTATTATCTCGAGCATCAGGTCGACGTCACGCCCTGCGAGCAATGGCTGGCCGAGAAGAACGCCGCGCTTCCGCCGGACTCCCGCCTGCTGATCGGCGTGCTGGCGCTCAAGACGGTTGCGCTCGCCTGCCGACGCTTTCCCGCCTTCAACGGGTTTTATCGCGACAACAAGTTCGAGCCGTCCGAGGCGGTGCATACCGGCGTGGCGGTCGCCATCCGCGGCGGGGGACTGGCGGCGCCGGCGCTGCACGACGCCGACAAGCTTTCGCTCGACGACCTGATGGCCGGCATGCGCGACCTGGTGGCGCGCACGCGCGCGGGCCGCATCCGCAGCTCGGAGATCGCGGATCCGACCATCACGGTGTCGAGTCTGGGCGAGCGCGGCGTCGAAGCGCTGTACGGCATCATCTATCCGCCGCAGGTGGCGATCGTCGGCTTCGGCAAGGTGGTGCAGCGGCCCTGGGTGATCGACGGTGCCATCGGGCCGCGCTCGGTGGTGACAATGACGCTTTCGGCCGACCACCGGGTGAGCGACGGACACGCGGGGGCGTTGTTCCTGGCCGAGATCGGCCGGCTGTTGCAGGAGCCCGACAAGCTATGAGCGACACCGACATTCGCAACGTAGTGCAGGAAGAGCTCAACAATATCGCGCCGGAGGTCGACATGGCGACCGTCGATCCGAAAGCCGATCTGCGCGAGGCCATCGACATCGATTCGATGGACTTCCTGAACTTCATCACCGCTATCCACCACCGTCTCGGCCTCGATATTCCCGAGCTCGACTACCCGAAGCTTGTCACGGTCGACGGCGCGGTGGCCTATATCACGGCGCGTCTCAATTCCGCCAAGCAATGAGCGGCATGCGCGCGATCGAATCGGCAAGGGGGTAAACGATGACTTGCATCCTGGTGGCTACTGACGGATCGGAAGGCGCCGATCGTGCCGTCGATTATGCGGCGCATCTGGCGAAGAAGGAGGGCATGGAGCTGCTGATCGTCAACGTCATCGGCGGCTACGGCGTGCCGGATAGCGTGTTCCGCGGCTTCACGCGCGCGGAACAGACCTGGCTGCGCGAACAGCTCGAATCGGTCTCGAACCATATCCTGAACGCGGCGCGGGAGCGGGCCCGCGGCGTCGGCGCCGCGATGGTGTTTCTGGAGTCGCGCACCGGCGACGTCGCCAACACGATCATCGAAATCGCGCAGGAAAAGGATGTCGAGACCATCGTCGTCGGCAAGCGCGGGGTCGGACGCATCGCCGCTTTGCTGCTCGGCAGCGTCTCGCAAAAGATCGTCAGCCTCGCGCCCAAGCCGGTGACGGTGGTGCCTTAAGGGCAGATCTGGTGATTCGCTGTGCGCGCCGCAAATTCGGTTCACCTCCCCCTGGAGGGGAGAGGGGGTGGATCGCGAAGCGAGCCGGCTTCGCTGCAATACTTCTGCAATGCTGTCACCCTACCCCGGCGTGCTTTGCACGCCGACCCTCCCTCTCCAGGTAGGGCTATTCCATGCGGCCAGGACTGCATTGTTCCGCGCAAGGATCGAATTCAAAATGGGCCGGACGCGAAATTTTGGAATCCGAAGCATTCCTTCAGCGAACGATTGGAATCCAAAATTCCCACATGCGATTCCCCTGCCTCTCCAGGGAGGGTGGGCACCGAATGAGTTAAAGCACTTCGTTCTCAAATCGAGCTGGGTGATCGCGACGCCTCCGCCCCCGCAGCGAGCTCAACGACCTCCGTGGTGATCTCCTGCTGGCGGAGCTGGCGCTCGCGGTTTGTGAGGGCGGAAAGCTTTTTGTCGATATTGGTGCGCGCCGCCAGCATGGCGATCATGCGCGCTTCGTTCTCGGCGGCGAAAGCGTGCAGGGCCGCCTCGCAGAGCTGGGCATAGACGTATTCCTCCGCCAGCCGCTCGAGCAGGATATCCGGCGGAAGCGAGATAAGCGGCGCCTCGTGCCGGGGCGGCCGCCCGAAGCGCTCGAAATCGACCGGGAGCAGCGAATGGCGCTCGACCTCGGTGCCGCCGGCGCTGGTCGAACGGGCGTATAAGATATCGACCTCCGCCACAGCGCCGCTCGCGACATAGCCGTAGAGATCGTCGGCGAGCCGGTTGGCGAAGCTCGGAATGGCGTCGGAATGGCCGGCCATCGGCTCCGACCAGGCGGGCTCGATGCCCTGCTCCCGCGCGATGATGGCGCCGCGCGTGCCGACCACGAAGACCGTCGCCTGATGGATATCCGCCGCGGCCGCTTCTAACACGCGCTCGCTGAAAGCGCCGGCGAAGCCTTGCTCGGCGCAAAAGAGAATGAGGGCGGGCTTGGCCCGGCCGCGCGGCGGCGCCGCCGGCGCGTCGAACGGCAGCAGGCTCAGCGCCTGGCCGATGGCGCGCGAGACCACCTCGCTGTAGGCCTCGACGCCGGCCAGCAGCGAGCGCGCCTTCTGGGCGCGCGAGGCGGCGATGCCGCGCATGGCGGTGACCACCGCCTCGAGCTGGTGGACGTTCTGGATCTGCGCGACGATGTCAGCGAGCCGTTCCGCCATCACGTCTGCTCCGGTGTCGATGCTGGCGCCAGCCGGGAGGCGAGCTCGGAGAGAGCCTTGTTCACCTCCGCACGCGCGGCCTCGTCGAGTTCGCCGCTCTCCGCGAGCGCCGCGACGATCTTGGGCACGGAGCGGTCGAGCCAGGCCGGGAGCTGGGCACGGAACTTCTCGATTGTCTCCAGCGGCAGCGGGTCGAGCAGGCCGCTCTGCAGCGCGAAAACCAGCGCGACCTCGTCGGCCAGCCGGAGAGCGGCGTATTGCGGCTGCGTGAGCACGGCGCGGATGCGCTGCCCGCGCGCGATCTTGCCCTTGACCTGTTCGTCGGTCACACCGCCGAAGCGGGTGAACATTTCCAATTCAAGGAACTGGGCATAGTCGAGGCGCAGGGTTTCGGACACCTCGCGCAGCGCGGGCGCCTGCGTCTTGCCGCCGACGCGGCTGACGCTGGTGCCGACGTCGACCGCCGGCTTGTGGCCCTCGTAGAACAGGCGCGAATCGAGGACGATCTGGCCATCGGTGATGGAGATCAGGTTGGTCGGGATGTAGGCGCTCAGGTTTCCCGCATCCAGCTCGGCGATCGGCAGCGCGGTGAGCGAGCCGCCGCCGGCCGTCTTGGACAGCTTGGCAGCGCGCTCGAGCAGCCGCGCGTGCACGTAGAACACGTCGCCCGGATAGGCCTCGCGGCCCGGCGGCTGGCGCGTCAGCAGCGCGATCTCGCGGTGGGTGGCGGCGTGCTTGGTCATGTCGTCGATCACGATCAGGGCATGCTGCCCGCGGTCGCGGAAATATTCCGCCATGGTGACGCCGGTAAACGGCGCCAGCCATTGCAGGCCGGGGGCATCCGAGGCGTTGGCAACGACGAAGATGCAGCGCTCGGGCGCGCCGTGGGTCCTGATCGCGTCGATCACCCGCATGACGGTGGACGATTTCTGCCCGATCGCCACATAGACGCAGACGATGTCGCTGCTCTTCTGGTTGATGATGCAGTCGATGGCGATCGCCGTCTTGCCGATGGCGCGGTCGCCGATGATCAGCTCGCGCTGGCCGCGCCCGAGCGCGAACATGGAATCGAGCACGAGCAGGCCGGTATAGACCGGCTCGCTGACAAAATCGCGATCGATGATGGCGGGCGCTGACCGCTCGACCGGCAGATGCTCGTCGCTTTCCACCGCGGGGCCCTCGTCGAGCGGACGGCCGAGCGGGTCGACCGTGCGGCCGAGCAGAGCGGGTCCCACCGGCACGCGCACCACCTCGCCGGTGCCGCGCACCTGGTGGCCGGCCTCGACGGTCTCGATGTCGTCGAGCAGAACGCAGCCGAGCGTGTCGCGGTCGAGGGTGAGGGCGAAACCCGCCTGTCCGCGCTCGAAGCGCACCAGCTCGTCGGCGCGAACGTCGCGTAAGCCCGAGACGATGGCGATGCCGTCGGCGATGGTTTCGACGCGGCCGACTTCGTCCGCGCGCGGCTCGAGCCGCGCGGCGCTCACACGCTTCCTGGCGTCCTTCAGCCAGGCGTCAAGCTTCGCTTGCGTGTCGCTCACGGCTCAGCTCCTCGCCCACCGACTCGAGATCGGCGCGCCAGCTATTGCGGAGAATCGCGTTGCGCCCGTGCAACTCGATGCCGGCCAGCACCTCCGCGTCGTCACGGAACGTCAACGGCAGATCCGCGCCGAAGGCTTTGTTAAGCGCGTCGCGCACCTGGCCTTTCCGCTCGTCGCTCAGCGGGCCTCGCGTCACCACCTCGATGGGGCGCCCGCTGCTGGCCGCGTCCTCGAAGGCGCCGCGCGCCTCGGGCGTCAGCTTGCCGATTTCGCCGCAGAGCCGGTCAAGAAACGCTTCCAGCGCAAGGTTGGGTGGCAGGCGCGCGAGCAGCCGGCGCGCGATGTCGATGGAGAGCGTGCCGGCATGCTCGAGAATTTCCTGTTCGGCCGCGGCGCGGTCGCGCGCGATCGCTGCTTCGGATTCGTGGCGAAGCTTGGCAGCCTCTTGCGCCGCCGCTTCCAACAGCTTGGCCTTCTCGGCCTGCGCCGATGTCTGCGCTTCTGCCAACAGTCGGTCGCGCTCGGCGGCGATCTCGGCGCGGGCCTTCTCCGCTTGCTCTCGCGCATCGGCGGCCTGTTTGCGGGCTGCGTCGGCCTCGGCGAACAGCTTGTCGGTTTCTTCCTGGCGCTTGGTCACGATTTCCGTGATCGGCCGGAAGAAGAACCGCGCCAGAATCCAGATGAGGATGAGGACATTGACGGTCTGGAGCGCCAGCGTCCACCAGTCGATATGCATGAGCTAATGCGCGGCGGCGATGAACGGGTTGGCGAACAGCACGAGCAGCGCGACCACCAGGCAATAAATCGCCATGGTTTCGATCATCGCCAAGCCGACGAACAAGGTGCGCGACAGGGTCGCCGCCGCTTCCGGCTGGCGGGCGATGGCGTCCATAGCGGCGGCGACAGCCCGGCCTTCGGCGAGCGCCGGCCCGATGGCGCCGAACGACACCGCAACCGCGGCGGCGGCGATGCTCACGATTTCGAGCATGTTCATGAGGTCAATTCCTTTCCTTGGATTTGCGGCGGCCGCCTTCGCTCACGCCGCTGCCGATGAAAACTATGGCGAGGACCGCGAAGATGTAGGCCTGGATGGCGCCGACCAGCAGGTGCAGCGCCATGAGGGGAATCGGCACCAGCAGGCCGGCAAGCGACAGAATGATGCCGATGACGAAAACGGCGCTCATGATGTTGCCGAACAGGCGCACGATCATCGAAAAGGTGCGCGTGAAGGTCTCCACCACGTTGAGCGGGACCATCACGATGGACGGCTCGGCGAAGGTGGCGAGATAGCCGCGCAGGCCGCGCGCGCGGACGCCGAAATAGAGGATAGCGAAGAACACGATCAGGCCGAGCGCGGCGTCGGTTTCGATATGCGCCGTCGGCGGCTCGACGCCCGGCACGAGCGACGACCAGTTCGCCACCAGGATGAACAGGAACAGCGTGCCGATCAACGGCACATAGGGGCCCGGCGCGACGCGGATCGTGCCCTGGATCTGGTCCTCGATCGCCCCGACGATCAGCTCCAGCACGGTCTGGGTGCGCGACGGGGCAAGCGTGAGCTTGCGCGTGGCCAGCCATGAGCCGAGCGCGAGCGCGGCCATGATGCCCCAGGTCACCACCACGGTCTCGCTGACGGTGACCGGCCCCATCGAGAAGAGTATCGTCGTTGACAGCGGCGAGCGGATCATGGGCCTCGAGCCTCCCGCCGGACGATGAGGGTGCGCGTTGCCAGGATGCCCAAAGTGGCGGCGAGCAGCGGCAGCGCGCCGAAATAGATGGCGATTGCGGCGAGCACGGTGCCGATCCCGGCAAAGCGCGCGAGCTGGACCGCGACAATGGGCAGCAAGGTGCGGCCGGCGGTTAGCATCTGCAGGTTCCAGCGCAGGCTGAGAAAGTGGACGGCGCCAATGCCCGCGCCCGCCGTGAGCCAGCCGGCGGCGGGGGCGAGCGCGTGTGCGATGAGGGGAAACGCGGTCATGGCTTGTGCATCCATTTCCAGGCCGACCAGCAGCCAATGATGAGGCCGACCCCCAGCAAGGGGGCGCTCCAGAAAATGCCGGTACCGAACTTGTGATCGAGCCAGCGCCCGATGAATAGTCCGATCAAGGTCGGCGCCACAATGATCCAGCCGAGCACGCCGATCTGGCCGACATACTGCGCCATGGAAGGCTCGCCTTCGCGCAGCCATTCGCGCCGCCGCTTGCGCTCCTTGCGCACCGCCGCAGTCATATGGTCGTCTTCCGCCGCGTTAGGTTCCTTGCGCTCTTCGCTCAACCGCCGCCTCCCAGAATATTGGGGCGCTCGGGCCGCAGATAGCGCACGATCTGCCGGATGGCCTTCATCTGCAACTGCAGGCTCTCGGTGCGCGCGGTGCGCTCGGCGTCGAGCGCGTTGCGCAATTGGGTCAATACGACGTGCTCGAGACGGTCGAGGTCGTCGCCGACAATCGCTTCGCGGGTCGCCACGGCGACTTCGCGGCCGCCCTCGACCCGCAGCACCCCGCGCCGCACCGCGCAGTAGCGCTGGCGGCCGTCGGCGCGGCGCCAAGCAACCACCGACACGGTGAGCACCGTCAGGAAGTCGGTGTGGTGGTCGAGAATTCCGAAGCTGCCGGTCTCGTCCTCGGCGCGCACCGACAGGACGTCGGGATCGTCGATGACGACGGCGGTGGGCGTGGTGATCAGGAGCCGCATGAAAATCCCGCTTCACGAGGTTGCAGCGCTTTGTTTGCCGCGTTCTTTCGCGCGCGCCTCGTCGATGGTGCCGATCATGTATAAGGCGCTTTCGGGCAACGCGTCGCCGTCGCCCTTGAGGATCGCCTGGCAGCCTTTCAGGGTTTCGGCGAGCGGTACCGAGCGGCCTGGCTTGCCGGTGAAGGCCTCGGTCACAGCGAAGGGCTGAGTCAGGAAGCGCTGCAGCCGGCGTGCGCGGGCGACGATGAGCCGGTCGCGCGCGCTCAGTTCCTCGATGCCGAGCAGCGAGATGATGTCCTGCAGCTCCTTGTAGTGCGCGATGGTCTCGCGCACCTGTTCGGCGATGCGGTAGTGGTCCGCGCCAACCACGGTGGGGTCGAGCAGGATCGACGAGGAGGCGAGCGGATCGACCGCCGGATACATGCCTTCCGCCGCCATGGTGCGCGACAGCACGATCATGCTGTCGAGATGGCTGGAGATCGCGGTAACCGCGGGATCGGTGAAGTCGTCGGCCGGTACATAGACCGCCTCGATGGCGGTCACCGATACGCCGGCCACGGAAGCGATACGCTCATGCAGGGCGGCCACTTCGCTCGCCAGCGTCGGCTGATAGCCGACCCGCGAGGGCAGGCGCCCGAGCAGGCCAGAGACTTCGCTGCCCGCCTGCACGAAGCGGAACACGTTGTCCATCAGCAAGAGGACGTTCTGCTGCTTGTGGTCGCGGAAATATTCGGCCACCGTCAGCGCGGTCAGCCCCACCCGCCAGCGCGCGCCGGGCGGCTCGTTCATCTGGCCGTAGACCAGCACGCTGCGGTCGAGCACGCCGGAGCGCTGCATCTCGGTCAACAGCTCGTGGCCCTCGCGCGAGCGCTCGCCGACGCCGGCGAACACCGAGATGCCCTGGTAGCTTTTGACCATCGCGTGGATGAGCTCCATGACCACGACGGTCTTGCCGACGCCGGCGCCGCCGA
>JARRNI010000150.1:0-8431 GCA_037385125.1 Pseudolabrys sp. | reverse complement strand
TGGAGCCGTGACACTGCTGGCAGTGCTGCGTGAACACCTGATGGCCGGCCTGCGCCTGGCTTTGCGTGTAGTCGCCGTGGGCGGCCACGGCCGGCGCAGATGCGCCGATTAGCAGCGCCGCGGCGGCGAAGGGCAGGGTGTATGACGTGATGGGCCGGCTGCGCGGGGCTGCAATTGCGCCGAGCCGGATTGAATGCAATTCCATCAAACGCGCGTGTCCTTGCCGCCCCACGGAAATAACAGCGTCTCACCGCGGCCGATGCGTCCGCGGCGCAGGCGATATGTTCGAGGCTGAAAGAGCCGTCTAAGCGTTGCTCAACGGATCGCCCGTCGCGGGTTCAACGAGCGGGCGGGCGGAACGTTCCAGTCCGCCTCCGGCAGCGGGCGCCGGCTTGATCCTCGCGCGGAAGCGTTAAATCATGGGCCTTCCGCATTGCACGAGGAGCCCGGCCATGTCGCCCAAGATGTCTCCGAAGATGTCCCGCAAGACCGCATTCGTCCTCCTCGGCCTGCTGACGGCCGCCAATGCCGTCGCCCTGGCCGTCAATTTGTCGACACAAGCGCGTGCCGCGATCGCCAGCATGAGCTACAAGCAGCTTTTGCACGACAAGGACTTCACGCGCGCGGTGAAATCGGTGGTCGAGGGCTGCAAGCTGAACGTGGATCTCGGCAAGCTGAGCTGCTGAAGGGCGAATCGCGCAGGTCGTAGCGGCAGGCGCAACGTGCTCCCTCTCCCCAATTGGGGAGAAGGTTGGGGTGAGGGGGACATGACTCTCGTCAGGCCATAGCCCCTCATTCGGCGCGCTTGCGCGCGCCGACCTCTCCGGCGGGAGAGGTAAACGGAGCGCGCATCAGGCCCCGCAATTCCGCGTCTAATCCCAGTACTTGCCGCCGCTCGGCAGCTTGGCGAAGTCGTCGCCGTCGTGACAGAAGAACAGCGGCACGCCGCTGCGCTCGAGCTGCTTCATGCGCATGCGCGTCTGCGTCATGGCGTTGGTGCTCCAGTCCCACGGCATCGGCGTCATGGCCTCGAAGCCGTCGCGCTGATGGCCGGTGTCGGCGGCCAGGCAGATGCACCCGCGGTTGGGCAGGTCGGCGATCAGCACCTGCTGTCCCGGCGTGTGGCCCGGCGTCTTGACTAGCCGCATCGAGCCGTCGTCGAACAGGTCGAAGTCGCCCTCGACCTCGCAGATGTTGAGATTGCGGATGTCCTTGAAATCCTTCTGGCAGTAGACCGGCCGCGTCCACGCATCGGGCCACAGCGCGTAGCGTATCTCGTCGCGCTGCACCACATGCACCGCGTCGGGGAAATAGGACATGCCGCCGGCGTGGTCGAGATGCAGGTGCGAATAGACCACGTAGCGCACGTCCTTCGGCTTGATGCCGAGCTTGTCGAGTTGGCGGTCGACCGCGTCGTCGCGCTTGAAGCGTTCCGCCCCGAAGGCGGCGCGCACCTGCGCGCCCCAATAGTCGTCGGCGCGCGCGGGGTCGGCCATGGTGTCGTTGATGCCGGTGTCCCACAGCACCACGCCGTGCTTGGGATGCTCAAACACGGCGGCCGTGGTCGGCACTTCGACGTGGCCGGGCGCGAATGCGACCAGCAGCGCCTTGTCGCAATGCAGCGGTCCGACATTCATCGCGCTCATTCGTAGTCCTGCCATGGTGTCCTCCCTCGGATTATTGGGCACGGGCTCGAGGCCCGCTTGTCGGCGGGCCAAGCATCGAGCCGGGGGAGGGGGAAGTAAAGCGGGTCTTCAGGGTGCGGGGCAACCTCGTCGGGAGTCAAACCGCCTCTTGCCAATTATATAAAAATATATATAAATAGATCGTGGGCCAGCGACAGCCGAAAGCTCTGACGTGGATGGCTTCCAGCCGCCGCGACTTGCAGGCGCTGCCTAAGGAGATCCCCGCAGCTTCGGCGTCGCCTTGTTTGCCGTCCAGGCACGCCGCCAACCGCCAAGCCGCTGCGTGGTTTCGGCGGCGCCGGTGTTCTCGAACTGATCGAAGGCGATGCGGCTGGCACCTACCGCGCGGTCTATACGGTGCGCTATACGACCGCAATCTATGTACTGCATGTGTTCGAGAAGAAATCAAAACGCAATTGCCAGACAGCCGAGCGAGACATCAATCTGATCAAGGAGCGCTTGAAACGCGCCGAGGAACTGCATCGGTCGAGAATGACGGAAAGCAAGCCATGAAGCGAAGACGGGACTACGAAGACAGCAGCAGCAACGTATTTGCCGACCTCGGCTTTCGAAACTCCAAGCAGAAATTGCTGAAAGCCAAGTTGACCATTGAAATCTACAAGCTGCTCAAGAAGCGCGGGCTCACTCAGCAACAGGCGGCGAAGCTGTTGGGCACGACCCAAGCCCAGGTTTCCGCGCTGATGCGCTGCAGGCCGGTCTCGGTGTCGGTCGGTCGGCTGATGGAGTTTTTGACGGTGCTCGGCCAGGACATTGAAGTGAAGGTCAAGCCGGCGGGCCGGCGCAAATCGGGCGATATGTCGGTGGTCATACAGGGCGCCCGATAACAGGCCCCTACATCCGGCAGCGCGCAAAATCGAATGCGGCGGCAGGCCGGTCGCTACCGGCAGAAACGAGCGCCTATGAGTGCGCCGTGAGCGCGGCGATGCGCTTGGCGACCACGTAGGTGATGGGAATGGCAACCAGAAACCCCACGGCGGCCGCGATTGGAATGACCACATTGCCGGTGGCAGCACTGGCGAAGGCCTCGACCAGAACATCATGAGCGCATATCGCTGGCTCGGCTCGCATTACGAGGTCGGCGATAAAATTTTCTTTTCGGCTTTAGCCGCGGCGCCTACGGTACGCAGTCTCGCAGGGCTAATAACCAAATGCGGGCTTATCGACCTGTCCGCTCGCATGGGGACGGACGAGGTCTGGAAACGCGTAAATGAAGTGTTCGCCGCTTACCGCAAGGGCGTTGAGTTTAGTAACTCGGACAAATATTCATTCTATAATACACCACCCGGACAATCGGCGAAGGAAACGACGCAGATCCATTTCATAGGAATGTGGGATACCGTAGGCGCACTTGGCATTCCTGACGATTTCGCGGTCCTCGGGCTGCTCGATAGCCCCGCGCGCTACCGCTTTCACGACACTGCCTTAAGCCACAAGATCTCCCATGCGCGGCATGCTGTCGCTATTGACGAGAAACGCGCGAGTTTCGCGCCGACGCTTTGGTCGAGCGGCCCGAGTACCGATATGAAGCAAGTCTGGTTTCCCGGCGTTCATAGCAATATCGGTGGCGGCTATGTTGAAACCGGTTTGTCCGACCGGGCGCTGGAATGAATGATCGAGGAGGCCGAGGCTAGCGAACTGTCTTTCCACCCCGGCGTGCGCGCGCAACTCGATCCCGACCCACTAGGTGTACTCCATGATTCTTGCACGGGCGTTTTCAAGGCGCTCAAAACGAAGCCGCGAGTCTTCCGGCTTCCACTTAGGCGATCTTGTCTGCTCAACTGCGTCCCTGCTCGGAGAAGCCGAAACGTTATTCAAGAACACCATCGACCGGGAAGCCGATTTCTGGTTCACAAGGCGGGACGAACAGGCATCCTGGTTCGTGCTGATTGGATTCGTTGCAAGCGATGTCGGTGAGGACGCCAAGACGCTGGCAAGCGGAGAGATTTTCTTGATCGGTGAGAGCAAGAAAGTCACTCTAAAACTTGGTGGATACCTCTATTGCTTTGCTAACGATGCTTGGCAGACTTATGGGAATAACCGTGGCAGCGTGCAGCTCACCGTGACCCGCGCCTGACCGAAGCGTCAAAGTCTGATTGCTGCTCCAACCTGATAATCGGGTCGCCGATCGCGGCCCGACATCCATCCCTTTGACTCACCCACCGAAATCGCCTACCCGCAGCGCCATCATGCCGGCCGGCCCCGAAAAACCCGCCCATCTGTTCGCCGCCATGCTGGCCCGCGTGCGCGCGGCGGCGGCGCCCCTCGTGCCCGGCGCCGATCTTTGCCGCGTGCTGGTCGAGCCGCCGCGCGATCCCTCGCACGGCGACATGGCCAGCAATGCCGCCATGGTGCTGGCCAAGGAGGCCAGGCAGAAGCCGCGCGAGGTTGCCGAAAAAATCGCCGAGACGCTGCGCGGCGAGCCCGATGTCGCCTCGGTCTCCGTCGCCGGCCCCGGCTTCATCAATCTCACGCTCAAGCCCGAGGTCTGGCCCGAGGAGCTGCACCTGGCGCTGACCCTCGGCGCCGACTACGGCCGCAGCGACATGGGCCAGGGCCAGAAGGTCAATGTCGAATACGTCTCCGCCAACCCGACCGGCCCCATGCATGTCGGCCATTGCCGCGGCGCCGTGTTCGGCGACGCGCTGGCGAGCCTCCTGAAATATGCCTGCTACGACGTCACCCGCGAATATTACATCAACGACGCCGGCGCCCAGGTCGACGTGCTGGCGAGTTCGGCCTATCTGCGCTACCGCGAGGCGCTGGGCGAGGACATCGGCCCGATGCCGGACGGCTACTATCCCGGCGAATATTTGTGCCACGTGGGCGGCGAGCTGGCGGCCGATTTCGGCTTCAAGCTCACCACCATGCCGGAGGCCGAATGGCTGCCGATCGTGCGCAAGCGCGCCATCAACGTGATGATGGCCGACATCCGCAACGACCTGATGCGGCTGAACGTGGTGCCCGACGTGTTCTTCTCCGAGCGCTCGCTGATCGAGGGCGAGGAGCGTGGTCCGTTCGCGCCGGCGCCCGCCGCCGAGCCCAAGGACGTGGTGGCGGACACCATCGCCTGGCTGCGCGAAAAGGATCTGGTCTACGAGGGCCGGCTGCCGCCGCCCAAAAGCGGCGCCGTGGAGGACTGGGAGGACCGCGAGCAGACCCTGTTCCGCTCCACCCGGTTCGGCGACGACGTCGACCGGCCGCTGATGAAGTCCGACGGCAGCTACACCTACTTCGCCACCGACATCGCCTATCACAAGTCCAAGCTCGACCGCGGCTTCGAGCACCTGATCGACGTCTGGGGCGCCGACCACGGCGGCTACGTCAAGCGCATGCAGGCGGCGGTGAAGGCGCTGAGCGGCGGCAAGGCCGATCTCGACGTCAAGCTGGTGCAGCTGGTGAAGCTGCTGCGCGCCGGCTCGCCGGTGAAAATGTCAAAGCGGGCTGGCGAGTTCGTTACCCTGCGCGAGGTGGTCGAGGAGGTGGGCAAGGACGCCGTGCGCTTCGACATGCTCTACCGCAAGAACGACGCCGCGCTCGATTTCGACCTGGTCAAGGTGATCGAGCACACGCGCGAAAACCCGGTGTTCTACGTGCAGTACGGCCACGCCCGCGGGCAGTCGGTGTTCAGGAACGCCAGGGCCGAGCTGCCCGACCTGCCGGAGGAGGCCAGTGAGCGCGCCGCCTACTTGGCCAAAGCGCCGCTGGAGCGGCTGACCGACGAGGGCGAAGTCAGCATCGTGCGCCGCATTGCGCTTTTTCCGCGCACCGTGGAGGCAGCCGCCGCGGCCCATGAGCCGCACCGGATCGCCTTCTATCTCTATGAGCTGGCGAGCGAATTTCACGCGCACTGGACGCGCGGCAAGGATCTGCCTCATTTACGCTTCATTATCCAGAATGATCCACAAACAACCTTGGCGCGGCTAGCGCTGGTGCAGGGGATCGTGACGGTGCTGGCGGCCGGGCTTGCGCTGCTCGGGGTCGCAGCGCCCGACGAGATGCGATAAGGCCGCGACCGTCGGCGACTTGCGCCAGCTGTGGGTGGGGCAGGGGGCTATTTTTAGACCATCACCGGGGACCGAATGGCGGACGATCACACCCAGCGACCCTTTCGTTCGAATCCGATGCCGCCGCAGGATGCCGGTGGCGGCGCGCGCGGCACTTCCGGCAATGATCCGCTGGCGGAGCTGGCGCGGCTGATCGGCCAGAACGACCCCTTCGCCGAATACGGCCGGCAAAACGCGGCACCGCCTCCGCCGCAGCAGGCGCCGCGGGTGAGTTCCGAATGGGCCGACCATGTCGCCGCCGACGCCGGCTATATACCGCCGCCCCCGGCGCCGCCGCCGGGCGCGCAGCAGGCTGGCGGCTATCCGCCGCCGCCCGACCTGCATCCGGCCGAATACGCGCCCGCCGCCTACGAGCATGGCGTGCCCGGCTATACCGGTGGCGAGGGCGGCTACGAGCCCGAGTCGTACTACCCGAATGTCCCGCTCCCGGAGGGCGAGGATCAGCATTTCTATGACGACGTGCCGCCGCGCCGGCGCATGCGCGTCCTGGCGATCGCCGCGGTTTTCGCCCTCGCCGTGGTCGGAACAGCCGGCGCCTTCGGCTATCGCGCCATTTTCGGCTCGTCCGCCCCCAGCGGTCCGCCCCCGGTCATCAAGGCCGACAGCAAGCCGGCGAAGATCGTCCCCGCCAAGAAGACCAAGGACGCCAAGAACGGCAAGCTCATCTACGACCGCGTGGCCGAGCATGGCCAGGACGAGAAGCTGGTTTCACGTGAAGAGCAGCCGGTTTCGATGAACGGCAAGCCGGCCGGGGTGGTATTGCCGCACGACCAGAACGGCATGCCGTCCGGCTCGATTCAGCCCGGGCTCGGCAGCGGCGTGATCGGCGTGCAGCCGAAGAAGGTTCACACCATCGCCATCCGCCCCGACGGCACGGTCATGGCCGATGCCGCGCCGAAGGGCGCCCCGCCGCTTGCGGCGCCGCCTGCATCGCCTGCGCCGTCGGCATTCCCCCCACCTGCTGCACCAGCTGCACCGCATATGGCCGAAACCAAGCCCGCGCCGCATCACAGCGCCGCGCCTTCGCAAGCTCCGGCGCCGCGCCAGCATCACGTGGCGGCAGCACCGCGTAACGCGCCATTGTCTCTGAGTCCGAATGCGGGGGGGCGGACGGCGCAGCCGATGCATACGGCGCGCGCGGCGCAGCCGGCGCGGGCAGCGCCCGCACCCGCCGCCAGCGGCGGCTATGCGGTGCAGGTCGCCTCGCGCCACAGCAAGGCCGACGCCGAAGCTTCCCTACAGAACCTGAAGGCCAAGTTCGGCGCCCAGCTCGGCGGCCATCAGACCATGGTCCGCCGCGTCGATCTCGGCGCCAAGGGCGTCTACTACCGCGCCATGGTCGGCCCCTTCGGCAGCTCGCAGGCGGCGCACCAGATGTGCTCGCGGCTCAAGGCCGCCGGCGGAAACTGTTTCGTCCAAAGGATTTAAGCCGCCGGCGCTTGACCCTTGGCGCGAGCGCGGTCTAATCCGCCGGCATGCCTGCACACGCATTCATTACCGGCCTGGCGGGATTGTCGCTTTCCGCCAACGAACGCGCGTTTCTGCGTGAGGCCGAGCCGTGGGGCCTCATTGTTTTCAGACGCAACATCAGCACGCCGCAACAAGTCATTGACCTGGTGCGATCTTTCCGCGACGCGGTAGGCTGGGAAGCGCCCGTGCTGGTGGATCAGGAGGGCGGCCGCGTGCAGCGCTTGGGGCCGCCGCATTGGCCGTCCTATCCCGCCGGCGCCCGCTATGGCGACCTCTACGACCGCGAGCCGGCCTCCGGGCTGGCGGCGGCGCGGCTGGTCGGCCATCTGATCGCCGCCGATCTCAGGCCCCTCGGCATCGACGTCGACTGCCTGCCGCTGGCCGACGTCCCGGGTCCCGGCAGCGTCGCGGTGATCGGCGACCGCGCCTACGGCACGGAGCCGGGCAAAGTGGCGGCCCTTGCCGGCGCCGTCGCGCAAGGCCTTCAGGCCGGCGGCGTTCTGCCGGTACTCAAGCACCTGCCGGGGCACGGCCGCGCCACCGCCGACAGCCATCACCGGCTGCCCGTGGTGGATACCGACCGCGCCACCCTGGAGCGCACCGATTTCGCGGCTTTCAAGCCGCTGGCGGAACTTCCGCTCGGCATGACCGCACATGTTGTGTTTTCCGCCATCGACCCGCTCGCACCGGCCACCACTTCGGTCACAATGGTGCAGGAAGTGATTCGCGGCTTCATCGGGTTCCGGGGTCTGCTGATGAGCGACGACATATCGATGGGCGCCTTGTCGGGCTCGCTGGCCGAGCGCAGCCGCGCCGCGCTCGCCGCCGGCTGCGACATCGTCCTGCACTGCAACGGCGATCTCGCCGAGATGCGCGATGTCGCCGCCAATGTGCCGACGCTCGCCGGCGAGGCGGCCCGACGCGCCGAGGCGGCGCTCAATCGGCGCTCGGCGCCCGAACAGTTCGACGCCGTCGCCGCGCGTGCCCTGTTCGAGCGTATGATGGCCGGCGCGCCGGCCCAACAGCAACGGACGACAGCCTTATGAACGCCGACGAATTCGACACCGCGTTGCAGGAAGCCGACCGCGCCGACAGCGAGCCGGCGATGATCGTCGACGTCGAGGGCTTCGAGGGCCCGCTCGACCTGCTGCTCGCGTTGGCACGCCAGCAGAAGGTGGACCTGACGAAAAT
>JARRNI010000149.1:0-8970 GCA_037385125.1 Pseudolabrys sp. | reverse complement strand
CAATGGCCGGGCGTGCGCTGCTGGGACTGCGTGCTCGACACCTCGGACGGGCACACCGTGAACCTGCCGCCGGGCGCCAATTGGGGCGCGCATGTGCGCTGCGTGCTAGCCTTCGAAGGGCGACCATGAGCGCGCCGCCGCGTTTTGGGCCGCTGCTTTCCGCCGCCGGCGTCACCTTCCGGCTGTGGGCGCCGACCGCGCGCGAGGTGGTGCTGCTGCTCGGCGAGCACGACCGCCTGTCCATGCGCCGGCACGGCGAATGGTTCGAGGCCCATGCCGGGGATGCCGGCCCAGGCGCGCGCTACCGCTTCAACATCGACGGCGAGCTCGACATCCCAGATCCCGCCTCGCACTTCCAGCCGGAGGACGTGGCCGGACCGAGCGAGGTGGTCGATCACACAGGCTACGACTGGCAGAACGATGATTGGAAAGGGTTGCCGTGGGAGCGTGCGGTTTTCGTCGAAAGCCATGTCGGCACTTTCACGCGCGATGGCACCTTCCGCGCCATGATGGAGCGACTCGACCATCTGGCCGAAACCGGCATCACCGCCCTCGAACTGATGCCGGTGGCGGATTTTCCCGGGCACTGGAACTGGGGCTATGACGGCGTGCTGTGGTTCGCGCCCGACGCCGCCTATGGCCGGCCGGATGAGCTGAAGTCATTGGTCGACGCTGCGCATGCGCGCGGGCTGATGGTGTTTCTCGACGTAGTCTATAATCACTTCGGCCCGGAAGGGAATTACCTGCACCGCATCGCGCCCACCTTCTTTTCCGACGACCACCACACGCCCTGGGGCGTCGCCATCGATTACCGGGTGCCGGAGGTGCGCGCCTTCGCCGTCGAGAATGCGCTGCACTGGCTGCGCGAGTACCGCTTCGACGGTCTGCGCCTCGACGCGGTGCACGCCATCGTCGAGCCGGGCGAGCCGAACATCCTCGTCGAGCTGGCGGCGGCGGTGCACGAGCTGGCGCAGCACAGCGGGCGCCATATCCATCTGGTGCTGGAGAACGACGACAACGCCGCGCATTTCCTTCAGCGGACGCCGAAGCCGGCGAGCGGCTTCTACCGCGCGCAGTGGAACGACGATTATCACCACGCCTGGCACGTGCTGCTGACACGCGAGCGCCAGGGCTATTACCGCGACTATCAGGATGCCGGCAGCTGCATCGCACGCGCGCTGGCGCAAGGCTTCGCCTATCAGGGCGAGCATTCGCCCTTCCGTAACCACCCGCGCGGCGAGCCGAGCACGCAATTGCCGCGTGCCGATTTCGTCAATTTCGTGCAGAACCACGACCAGATCGGCAACCGGCCGATAGGTGAGCGGCTCCGCGTATTGGCAAAGCCGCAATCGCTGGAAGCCGCGCTGGCCGTGCTGTTCTTGCAGCCCGGGCCGCCGCTGATGTTCATGGGCGACGAATGGGGCGCCACCGCGCCCTTTCCGTTCTTCTGCGATTTCCATGGCGATCTCGCCGAAGCGGTGCGCCAGGGCCGCCGGCGCGAATTCGCCGAAGCCTATGCGCTGCATGGCGATGAGATTCCCGACCCGCTGTCAGGCACGACGCGCGACGCCGCCGTGCTCGACTGGGATGCGCTCAAGGAGCCGGACCATGCCGAGCGGCTGGCGCTGACCAAAGCCTTGCTGGCGGCGCGCCATCGCTTCGTCGCGCCGCTGCTGCCGGCCATGACGACGCCGGGCGAAGTGAGCTTCGACTCCGGCCTGCTCACGGCGCGCTGGGCCGCGGGCGAAAAGAGCCTGACGCTGCTGGCGAACCTATCCGATGCCGCGAAAGCGAAGCCGGCGGGAGCATGGGGCGAGCCGATCTGGGGCGATGACCCGCCGGCGGAACTGCCGCCCTGGTCGGTGTATGCGGCGATCGGAGGCGCGTGATGTCCGGTGCGCACAGCAGCAATTTCGCACGCGGACCTCGGAGGTAGTTGATGCCCCCAGCGGTGCCGCTCGCCACCTACCGGCTGCAGCTCAGCAAGGATTTCGGCTTCGAGCAAGCCGCCGAGCTCGTTCCCTACCTCAAGCAACTCGGCGTCACCCACCTCTACGCTTCACCGTTTCTCAAGGCGCGGCCGGGGAGCGCCCATGGCTACGACGTGGTTAACCACGACCAGCTCAATCCCGAGCTCGGCGGCGAGGAGGGATTCGCGCGGCTTTCCGCGGCGCTGAAGGATAGCGACATTGGCCTGATCCTGGACTTCGTGCCCAACCACATGGGCGTCGGCCATTCCGACAATGCCTGGTGGCTGGACGTGCTGGAATGGGGCCAGCGCTCGCCCTATGCCGCCTCCTTCGACATCGACTGGGACGGCATCCCACACCGCCGCCATCCCGGCGTGCTGGCGCCGGTGCTGGGCCACCCCTATGGCGAGGCGCTGCAAAGCGGCGAGCTGGCGCTGAAATACGACGCCGCGGCCGGCAGCTTCGCGGCCTGGTATTTCGATCACAAGCTGCCGATCAATCCGCAGCGCTACAGCGAGATGCTGCGCACCATCGTGGCCACGGCCGACGCCGCCGGCACGCCGGCCGGCGCCAAGCTCACCGCGCTGGCCGATGAATACCGCGACCCGCGCGCGCCTTCCTATCGCGACGCCGGCGAGCTCAAGCGCCGACTGGCGGAGACCGCCGAAGCGCCGCCCATCATCGAGCGCGGCCTTACCGCCTATCGCAGCCTCAGCGAAGCCGGCTCCGCGCTGCTGCACCGCCTGCTCGAGCGCCAGCACTATCGCATCGCCTACTGGCGGGTGGCGGTGTCGGCGGTGAACTACCGCCGCTTCTTCGATATCAACGACCTGGCCGGCCTTCGGGTAGAAAACCCGGCCACCTTCCGCGCCATCCATACGCTGGTGGCGCGCCTGATCGCCGCCGGCGAGTTGCAGGGCCTGCGGCTCGATCACATCGACGGCCTGCGCGATCCGGCGCAATACACGCGGCGCCTGCGCCGGCTCACGGCCAAGATGCGCGGGCGGGCGCGCCGGCGCGGACCCTTCTACGTCGTGGTCGAGAAGATCCTGGCCGACCGCGAGCCCATGCCGAAATTCCCCGGCGTCGCCGGCACCACCGGCTACGAATGGCTCAACGTCTTTTCGCGCGTGCTGCTCGACGGCAAGGGCCTCGACCGGCTGGAGCGCACCTGGCGCACCTTCACCGGCGAGCAGCGGGATTTCGCCGCCATGCTGGACGCCGCCAAGCTGCGGGTGATCGAATCCATGCTGGCGTCCGAGTTCACCGTGCTGACCAGCGCGTTGGCACGCATCGCCGCCGGGCATTTCTCCACGCGGGACTACACGCTCGACCGTTTGCGCGCGGCCCTTCAGCTCTACGTGCTCGAATTTCCCGTCTACCGCAGCTATGTGACCGACGCCGGCGCCTCGGCCGGCGACCGCAAGATCATCGAGGACGCCATCGTGCGCGCGCAGGCGCGCTGGCAGGGCCCCGACCCGGAGATTTTCGATTTCCTGCGCGACACTATCACCATCGATCTCGCCGGCAATCCCGGTTACAGCGCGCCGCGCGTACGCAATTTCTCGCTCAAGCTGCAGCAGTTCACCGGCCCGCTGATGGCCAAGGCGATGGAGGACACCGCCTTCTACCGCTACCACCGGCTGCTGGCGCTCAACGAGGTGGGCGGCGAGCCGGCGGCGAAGGCGCTGCCGCTCGAGGAATTTCATGGCCTCCAGCGGCAGCGCGCGGAAGCGTCACCCGCTGGCCTCACGGCGACCGCCACGCATGACACGAAACGCGGCGAGGATGCGCGCGCGCGCATTCTTGCGCTGGCGGAGCTGGCGGGCGAATGGGATGGCGCGGTGCAAGGCTGGCGCGAACTGAACGCGCCGCTGGTGAGCCAAGCCGACGGCAAGCGCAGCCCCTCGATCGGCCATGAATACATGCTCTATCAGGCGCTGATCGGCGCCTGGCCGGGCGCGGTCAGTGAGGAGTTCACTGAGCGCATGCGCGGCTACGCGCTGAAGGCGGCGCGCGAGGCCAAGCAGGAGACGAGCTGGAACAACCAAGACCCAGCCTATGAGGAAGCCCTAAAGGGCTTCGTCGGCAAGCTGCTCGACGCGAATGTCTCGGCGCGCTTTTTGGAGTCGTTTGCGGCGTTTACCGCGCGCATCACATTCATCGGCGCGCTCAACTCGCTGTCACAGCTCGCCTTGAAGGCGCTCACGCCCGGCGTGCCGGACTTCTACCAGGGCACCGAGTTCTGGGACCTCTCATTGGTCGATCCCGACAACCGCCGTCCGGTCGACTTCGCCATGCGCCGGCGCGAGCTGGCGGACGGTGGGCAGGATTGGCGTCACCTCGCCGAGAACTGGCCAGACGGCCGCATCAAGCTCGCGCTGACGCGGGAGCTGTTGCGACTGCGCCATCGATTCGGCGATCTCTTTCAACGCGGCGCTTACGAGCCGCTGGCCGCGACCGGTCCACATGCGGACCACGTCATCGCCTTCGCCCGCACATCGAAGCGTCAGCGGCTCATCGTCGCCATCGGCCGGCATTTCTGTCCATTGACCGACGGCGGACGGCAATGGCCGACTGGATGGGACGGCGTGGTCGAGCCGGAGCCGAAGGGGAGTTACGAGTATCTCATCGGGGGCAATCGCGGCCAGCGCACCAATACATTGTCGCTCGCGGAGATGTTTCGCGATGTGCCAGTAGCTGTCGTACGCAGCGTCTGAGCATGTTGCGCGCGGCATACTCTGCGTGTTCCCCTCCCCCACAAGGGGGAGGGAACGGGCTCGAGATTGCCGCTGCACAAGTGCCCAGCAAGCGCGGCCGCTACAACTTCTTCGGATAGACCGCGATCATGTCCAGCTCCACCCGCGCGCCGGGGGTGGAGAGCTGGTTGACGCACACGGTCGTGCTCGCCGGCGTCCAGTCGCCGAAATATTCCGCCAGCACCGTCACCATGCCGTCCATGTCGCGCATGTCGGTCAAGTATTTCGTCACCTTGACCACGTCGGTCCAGGTCAGCGCCTCGTGATCGAGGATCGACTTGACGTTCTCCATCGCCAATCGGGTCTGGTCCTCGATGCGGACCGGATGATTGTGCTCGGAGAAATCGTGCGGGTGCTTGTGATAAAGCGGCGAGGGCGTGGCGCCCGAAATGAACAGGAGATCGCCCGGTGCCTCGACCCGGATGGCCGGCGCATAGGGCATGTCCGGCTTGCGCTCCGGCAGCGTCTGGATTTCGCCGAGCGATGGATTGGTCGGCGAGTTCTTGAAGGCGGGCCGGCGCACACTCATGCGCAACGTGTAGCGGCAATTGCGCGTTTCGGCAACGATCAGGCCTTCGGATAGCCGACAGTCTGGCAAAAGGTGACGAACTGGCCCGCGCCGAGGCGCATCGCCTTTTCCAGCTTCTCGTATGGCACCGCGCCGCGGAACACGCTGCCGAGTCCCTGCGACGCGCAGCAGAGATAGACGTTCTGGCCGATGAAGCCGGTGTCGACCGAGGCGAACAGGTGCCGGTCGGCGGGCGAGACGCCGTGCATGCGCTCGCCATGCGCCACGTAGATGAGGTTGAGCGGCGCGCCGGGCACGAAGTCCTGCGTGCCGGTGAGAGCGCGCATATCGGCGGACGAATGCTGGCGCAAGGCGTGCGCCTTGGGATCGTAGAACCACACGCCGTCGGCCGTGGCGGCATAGACGTCGATCACCATGATGTGCCGCCAATAGGGCGCGGTGCGGTCGCCCGAAGCCGGACGGTTGATGCCGAAGGCGGCCCATAACAGATCGGACAACACCTGCATGGGGATGGGGCGGCCGCTGTATTCGCGCGTCGAATGCCGGAGCTTGAGCGCCTGCATCAGCGGCATGCCGCCGCTCATATCGGGCGACGGCAGCGACACGGTCTTAGGCTCTGCCGCCGCAAAGCCGGTGGTGCCGGCAACGACCGCGGCCGACAGCAGGCCGGCGCTGGCTTCCCGTCGCGTGACCATTGGCGATCTCCCTCTACGCTTGCGCCGCGCCGAGCACAGCCCGGCGCACCAGCGCCTCGAAGAGCGGCAGCTTGTAGCCGTTCATGGTGAGCGGCCGGGCGCCCTGCAGCGCGGCCTGGGCGGCGGCGCGCGCCGCCGTCTTGTCGATTTTCTTGCTCGTCAGCGCGGCCTCGGCTGCCTTCGCGCGGTGCGACACCGGCGCGGCGGCACCGAGCACGACCGCGGCCTTGCGGCAGACGCCATTCGCCATGTCGAGCACCACCGCCACGTCGGCGATCGGCCAGTCGAACGACTCCATCTCGCCGTGCTTGATGTGCAGCGAGCGCGCCGTCTCCGGCTGCGGCGGCAGCAGCACGCCGGTGACGATCTCGCCCGGCTTGAGCGTGTTCTCGCGCTGGATGTCGGCCTCGGGCAGCACGAAGAAATCTTCCAGCTTTACCACCCGCTTGGCGCCCGTCTTGTCGGTGAGCTCGACACTCGCGTCGAGGGCCACCAGCGCCGTCGCCGATGTAGACGGATGCACGATGGCGCAGCCGTTATGGTCGAAGATGGCGTGATACTGATTCTCGCCGGCGAAGGCGAAACAGGTATAGCCGCCCTTGCGCGCGCAATGATGGGCGCGCGAGCGGAAATACCAGCAGCGCGGCCGTTGCAGCAGGTTGCCGCCGATGGTGGCGACATGCCGGATCTGGGGGCTGGCGGAGGCGCCGGCGGCATCGGCGAGCGCGCGGTAGTGTGCGCGCACCTGAGCGTCGGCGGCGAGCTGCGCCAGTGTGACCTTCGATCCGATGCGCAGGCCGCCATTGTCTTGCTCGATCTGGTCGAGTCCGGGCACTTCGCGCATGTTGACGACCTGGCGCGGCGTCAGCAGGCCCTCCTTCATCAGATCGAGCAGATCGATGCCGCCGGCCTTGATCACTGCCGCGTCGGTCGAAGGCTTGCCCCTCTGGCTCGTCATCGCCGCGGCCACGGTGGCGGTCGCGGCATGCGCGGCCTGTGCGACATTGCGCGCTTGGGTCCACTCGAAGCTTTTCATGGCTCAGCTCCGTTTCGGCACGCGGCCAAGCGCGGCGAGGATCGCAGCCGGCGTCATCGGCAGGCTGCGCAGACGCATGCCGATGGCGTTGTAGACCGCGTTGGCGACCGCGGGCGCGGTCGCGACGTTGGACGGCTCGGCGATGCCGTAGGCGTCGGTCGCGCTCTCGCCCTGATAGTTCTGCAATAAATGCACCTCGATCTTCGGCGTCTCGCGCACGTGCAGGATCTTGTACTGCTCGAGATTGGGATTGAGCATGTGGCCGGTGTGGCGGTCGAGAATGCGGCCTTCGTATAAGGCGTAGGAGATGCCTTGCAGCACACCGCCCTGCACCTGACTTTCGATCTGCAGCGGGTTCATCGGGCGGCCGCAATCCTGCACCGCCACTACACGCTCGACCCGCACGCGGCCGGTCTCCGTGTCGACCGTCACCTCGGCGAACTGCACGCCGCCCAGCGAATTGCGCGCCGAGGCCATGTCGCCGAAGCGGCGGCCGAAACCGCCATAGTCGTCGGAGCGGCTGGCCACCGCGCTGATCTGGGTCACCGGCAGCCGCGCCGCCGCTTCGCGGAAGCCGATGCTATGGCTGCCGTCGGCCGTGGCGATGGCGCCGCCGCGCGCCACCAGGTTCCGCGCATCGGCGCCGAACGACGGCACCACGGCCTCGATCAGCTTGCGCAGCGCCTGGTAGGCGGCATTGCGCGCCGGCGGCGTGATCGATGCCGTGGTGATGCTGCCATAGGACGGCGGGCCGGCGGGAAATTCGGTATCGCCGATGCGCACGGTGATTTCGTCCGGCTTGAGGCCCAGCTCTTCCGCCACCACCTGCGCCAGCACGGTGCCGATGCCGGTGCCGATGTCCTGCACGCTCGACAGCACCTCGACCGAGCCGTCGCGCAGAATGCGCACTTCACAGGAGGAATTGGTCTGCACATTGGCGCCCCATAGCGACTGCGCCATGCCGAGGCCGCGCTTGACCGCCCCCTTGTCGCTATTGGGCGGGCGCCGTCGGTCCCAGCCGAAGCGCTCGGCGCCGAGGCGGCGCTCCACCCGCCGTACCGGGCTCGGATCGATGCGGTCGCGCAGCACGAGAGGGTCGAGGCCAAGCTTTTCGGCCGCCGCGCGCCGAGCTTGATGTGCTGCACGGTCGAGGGACGGTTGCCGCTGTCGATCTGCTCCTCGTGGCGGTCGAGCACCAGCCGCACCGGCGCATGGGCCTGGCGCGATAGCGCCACCGCCGCCAGCACGTAATTGTTCACGCCCGACTTGGAGCCGAAGCCGCCGCCCATAGCCTCGACGACCACGCGCACGCGGCCGAGCGGCAGGCGGAAGGCCTGCGCCAGTTGCGCGCGGATGCCGGCGGTGTATTGCGTGGACATGTAGACGGTGAGCCCGTCCTTGCGCCAGTCGGCGACCACCGCATGCGGCTCCATGCAGCTATGGGTCTGCACCTGGGTGCGGAATTCGCCTTCGACCGTGATCTCCGCCGCCGCCAGGCCTTCTTTCGCGTCGCCGCGCGAGCCGCCGATATTGGGTCCGCGCACATTGCCGTGCTGCGGCAGCGGACCGGTATCGCGGAAGCCACCGCCGGCAACGGGCCCGGCAAAGACGAGCGGCGCGTCCGATTTACGGGCGTCGTCGATGTCGATGACAAAAGGCAATCGCTCGTAATGAACCTTGATCACGTCGAGCGCTGCTTCCGCCTCCTGCGGCGTGACGGCGGCGACCGCGGCCACCGGATCGCCGACATAGAGCGCGCGGCGCCCCTTCGCTGCGTCGGTTTCCACGGCGCGGCCGATCACCTGGTCGAGCACATAGACCGCGCGCACGCCGGGAAGTCGCGCGGCCGTCTTGGTGCCGATCGACAGGATGCGCGCATGCGGGTGCGGCGAGCGCAACAGCCGCGCGTGCAGCATGCCGGGCAGCTTCACGTCCACGGTATAGGTCGCCCGGCCCGTCACCTTGGCGCGCGCGTTGATGC